>CAXIBK010000151.1:0-4841 GCA_964022225.1 uncultured Paraperlucidibaca sp. | reverse complement strand
GTACTGGCGCGACTAAAAGTGACAACAGAGTCTGAAACACCAGCTGCAGTATCGACGATCATCACATCAAAATCGTCGCCTAAGTCTGCAAATCCTTGCACAATGCGCGCATGTTCGGTTGGCTGCATCTCAGCCATACGCTTAATGCCGGAAGCTGCTGGCACAATGCGAATGCCGCATGGACCTTCAATCAAGATATCGCGCAAATGTGCACGACCAGCAATGACATCTGCCAAGGTTTTTGTTGGCCGCAGACCAAGCAAAATATCAATATTACCCAAGCCTAAGTCGGCATCCATGAGTAAAACGCGGCGACCGAGTTTGGCGAGCTGGCAGGCTAAATTAACGGACACATTTGACTTGCCCACTCCGCCTTTCCCACTCGTAACTGCAATGACGTTTACCGGTTTCATAGCCTACTTCCTTTTGTCATGTTCTTTTGATGCTAGGCATCGTGTTCATATAAGCGCCGGCCTATTAGGCCGACTGCGCTTGCTTAGGCGCTGTGCCAGCGCTGTGATTAATAAGCTCATCGGCTTGCACCATGGCTTCAGCAACCAACACTTCTATATCTTTATTTGCAGTTTCTATGCCATCTGTCATGCGGGGACTTTGATTAATCGCCGACAGCGTTAAGCCATAATCACTGAGCAGCGACAGCACCGGCGCCAAGGCATAGCTCATGTCGACGCGAGTTAGCGCTACAGAAGCAAGCGGAAGGCCAGCGCAACGGCTCATCAGGGCACGTAGGCCGCGAGGATCAGCGTCACTTGGTAGCGCTAAAATCACCTCAGCGTGGGGTGCGCAGGCGAGTTGCATCATTAGAGCCTTCAATGAGGCATCGTTGCGCGCTTGCAAGCCGGCGGTATCAATAATCACTAGACGCTCTTGGCTTAAACGCGCCAGGGTGTCGCGCAGATCATCTGGTGTGAATGCGCTATGCACAGGCACGTCGAGCACCCGACCGGCAGCCCTCAGTTGCTCTTGCGCGCCCAGGCGATTGCCATCGGTAGTGACCAGCGTCAAACCACCGTGACCATGGCGACGGATATCTGACATAACCAATTTATTGACCAATGTGGTTTTACCGGCACCTGCTGGGCCGATGATGAACACCACACCGCGCTCTGGTAACGCACTGGCATGAATGCCCTGCGCCAATGATTTGGCGATAGCTTCAGGTGCTGGCATGCCAGCTTTGACGGCATCCAATAATGCTGGCTTGGCCAGTAGCCATTGATTACCTAAACCTAGGGCATCAGCCCATTGCGTCAAATCGTCTGGCAAATCGGCGTGGCTGGAAACACTGGCTTGGCGTAAATGGTTTTCTAACCAATGACGAATCGAGCCCAACTCTTGCTTGAGCGCCAAAATATCAGCTTGGGCCTTGTCGGAATCTTCCACCGGCACGATAGTTTTTTTGACAAGCGTTGGTTTGGCTACAGCTGGCTTAGCGGCGGGCTTAGCAATGTTAGCGGTAGGTGTAGCCGCTGCTGGCGCCGGTGACACTGTTTTGACGCGATTGCCCGCTAAAGCATTGGCAGCCTTTTTGCTGGCTTCAATGGCATGATTTGATGCTTCTTTGACAGAGGCGACAAATGAGGAAGCGCTTGCTGTTTGGCGGGTATTGCGCATTAAAACGTCGGCGCTACTGCCTGCACTGGAAATAGTAGCTGAGACGCCATCGCCAGCAATGCGCTTGCCTGAACCTGCGTTGTCGCCAATAGCCATGCCTAAATGGCGAAGATTCTCTTGACGACGTGCAATTTGATCAGCAGGCGTAATGGCCGAAGCAATTTCGGCAGCACGATTAGCGCTGGCATCGACTGGTTGGCCTTTCGAGTTAACGATGGCACTTAAGTCATCGGCCGTGGCAATTAACTCAACGCCACCGGCAACTTCGTAGCACGCCAAAATACTGGCATCGTCGCCCAAAGCATCACGAATCATGCGCATACCAAGGTGGCTGTTTGCGGCTTTGAATTTACGAATTTTCATCTCTTGCCCCTGTGCTAACTCGATGCGCTGTCAAAAACGTCGCGCTATATACCGGTTAATGCACAACTCATGCCAACCCTATGCGGCCGTTATGGCCCATGGTCGACACTAGGCGTACTTCCTTACTATCTGGCACTTCGTTATAAGACAAAACATTAAGTCCAGGTACGCTGCGGCGTATAAAACGCGACAGCCAAGAGCGAATCGCCGGCGATACAAGTAGCACCGCAGGACGCCCAGAAAGCTCTTGCGACTGAGTAAAGTCTGCCAAGCCGTTTTGCAGCTTTTCCGCCAAACTTGGTTCAATGCCAACACCGCCATTGCCACCTTTCAGTGTGTTTAGCAGCAGTTGCTCTAAGTCAGCATCTAGCGCCATGACAGGCAGCTCAGTTTCTAAACCATTTATTTCTTGCACAATCATCCGACCTAAGGCCATGCGCACGCCTTCAAGTAAATCATCGGGGTTTTTCGTGCGCGGTGCTTGCTCGGCTAAGGACTCGGCAATTAAACGCAGGCTGCGAATAGACACGCCTTCTTTCAACAAGCTTTGCAGTACACGTACCACCACGCTCAATGGCAGCTGCTTAGGCACCAAGCTTTCCACCAATTTCGAGTCGCTTTTCGCTAAACCATCAAGCAGTTGCTGAACCTCTTCGTGACCGAGTAATTCGTGTGCGTGTTGTTTAATAATTTGGCTTAAATGCGTAGCCATTACGGTGCCGTTATCGACCACGGTATAGCCCAAGGTCTGTGCTTGATCACGTAAAAGCGGATCGATCCATACCGCTTCCATGCCGAAAGCTGGGTCACGGGTGGCGGTGCCGCGAATCTGGCCATGAACCTGACCAGAGTTAATCGCTAACTCACAACCCATGATTATTTCGCCTTGAGCCACGGTGTCGCCAAGCAAGGTGATGCGGTAAGCACCAGGGGCCAAATCAAGGTTGTCTCGGATGTGTACGGACTGCACCAAAAAGCCCAGCTCTTTCGATAGCTTTTTACGTACACCAGTAATACGACCAATAAGCTCACCGCCCTGCGCACGATCGACCAAAGGAATCAGGCGATAGCCCACTTCTAGGCCAATGACATCGGTATTAGTAACGTCGTCCCATTGCAGCTCAGTTGGCTCGATGGGCTTCACCGAGCCAGGAGCACCGGCACTGGCCATGCTGCCGTCTTCTATAATCTCAGGCTCTAAGGCTTGCTTCTGCATAAGCCAACCGCCGCCGGCGCAAGTTACTGCTAAGAGTAAAAACACCAAATTGGGCATGCCAGGAATAATGCCAATGACACCTAAAACTGAAGCAGCTAAATACAATACGCGTGGGCTAGCCAGCACTTGCTTAACAACTTGCGTGCTCATGTCTTGGCTGCTGGAAATGCGCGTGACGATCACCGCCACACCAATCGACAGCAGCAGCGCTGGAATTTGTGCCACTAGACCGTCGCCAATGGCGAGTAGAACGTAGTTATTAGCGGCCTGATCAAATGACAGGCCATGTTGCAACATGCCGATGGCCAGACCACCAATGATATTGATGAATAGAATCAAGATGCCTGCAATGGCATCACCACGAACGAATTTACTGGCACCGTCCATCGAACCGTAAAAATCAGCTTCAGTGCGCACGTCTTCACGGCGTTGGCGTGCTTGATCCTGCGTCAAAACTCCGGCGTTTAAGTCGGCATCGATGGCCATCTGCTTACCGGGCAATGAATCCAAGGTGAAACGCGCGGTCACTTCTGAGACCCGCCCTGCACCTTTGGTCACTACCATGAAGTTAATGATCACCAGAATGGCGAACACCACGATGCCAACAGCAAAGTCACCGCCAATAACAAAGGCACCAAATGACTCAATAACGTGGCCTGCCGCGCCGGGGCCGTTATGACCATCCATCAGCACTACACGCGTGGAGGCGACGTTGAGGCCTAGGCGCATCAAGGTGGCGAGCAGCAAAATAGTGGGAAAAGAGTTGAAGTCCATCGGCCGCTTCACATAGATAACGGCAAAGATGATGATCAGCGATAGCGCGATATTAAAAGTGAAAAACAAGTCCAACAAGATCGGTGGAATGGGTACAACCAGCATCGCCAGCAGCGCCATGATCAGCAATAAAATGCCAAGGCCGTTACGGGTTAGGGTCTGAAAAATCTCGCTGAGGTTCATCGTTAAATCCTGTCAGATAGCTGTCGTCGACCACTGGAGCTGGGGCTTCTGGGTATTCGCCACCCAAATCTTCCCACTGCCTAAGCTGGTATACGTAAGTCAGTATCTGAGCTACTGCAAGATAGAGGCCAGATGGGATCTCTTTATCTAAATCAGTGCTAGCAAACAGGGCTCGAGCTAGTCGAGGTGATGCCACCAAAGGTACTTGATTGGCTTTTCCTAAGGCACGAATGCGCGCTGCGACTTCATCAGCGCCCTTCGCAACAACTATCGGTGCACCGCCGCCAGACTCGCGATAGCTCAAAGCAACGGCAAAATGCGTAGGGTTGGTGATGATGACATCGGCTTTGGGCACGTGCTCCATCATGCGTCGGCGCGCAGCCGCCTGCTGCATTTCGCGGATTTTACCCTTCACCTCTGGGCGACCATTTGCCTCTTTATTCTCATCCGTAATCTCTTGATGAGACATCTTTAACTGCTTGTTAAAGCTAAATATTTGCCACGGCACATCAATGAGCGCAATCACCAATAATGGCAGACTAACGATGAGAAAAAACCAGAGCAACATGCCACCACTTTGACGCATAGCTTGCTCAGGTGAATGTCGGCTAAGGTCTAAAATTGATGGTGTGAGATAGCTCAATAAGCCATAAGCAGCAACGCCGATAAA
>CAXIBK010000150.1:0-5018 GCA_964022225.1 uncultured Paraperlucidibaca sp. | reverse complement strand
TCATGATGAACTCGCGCGAACGCATGACGCCGAAGCGTGGGCGGATTTCATCACGAAATTTGGTTTGTACTTGGTAGAAGTTCACCGGCAATTGTTTGTAGCTTTGCAGCTCATTGCGCGCGAGATCGGTGATGACTTCTTCGTGCGTGGGGCCAAGCACAAAGGGGCGGCCGTGGCGGTCGCTAAAGCGTAAAAGCTCGGGCCCATATTGCACGGCGCGGCCAGTTTCTTCCCATAGTTCAATGGGTTGTGTCACTGGCATAAGTACTTCCAGCGCACCGGCGCGATCCATTTCTTCACGGATGATGCGCTCCACTTTTTTCAGCACGCGATTGCCCATCGGCAGCCAGTTGTATAAGCCACTGGCGAGCTTGCGAATCATGCCAGCACGGAGCATGAGTTGATGCGAAATCACCTCGGCATCGGCAGGAGTTTCGCGGAGGGTGGCAAGCAGGGTTTGGCTGGCGCGCATGGTTGAATTCTCAATAAGCAGATGACTATAGCCGCGTAGTTTACGAATTGCGCGCGCAACTATCTACGAGAATGCGCTCAGCTTATGGCAAACTGCGGAAGGTTTTTTTGAGAAGCATGCTATGAAGATGACTGCCGCCGAGGTTGATCAGTTTATTTGCGACGGCCTACCTGCCTATGCCGAGTCGGGTTGTTTAGTGGAAACAGTCACTGCTGAGAGCACCACAGTACGTCTCGCTTATCGTGATGATCAACTGCGCCCCGGTGGCAGTTTGTCGGGCCCGACTATGATGTCGCTCGCCGACACCGCCATGTATGCGATTATTTTGGCCACATTAGGGCCGATAGGTTTGGCGGTGACGCAAAGCCTCAATATCAATTTTCTGCAGAAACCACAGCCTGCCGATTTACTAGCCGAAGCGCGATTTTTACGCTTAGGCCGTCGCTCAGCGGTCATCGACGTACATATTCGCTCTAGCCTAGATAACAGCCTAGTGGCTCAGGCCACGGGCACCTACGCCATCCCTTTTTCGCACACATCAGAGGCTAGTGTTAGCAGCGCCTCCAGTGCAGCAACAGGAGAGGGCGCATGATGAAGCCATTATTACTCAGCCAACTTTACAGCCCAACGCGGCTGAAAAACCTGCCATTTCGCAATACTAAACGCTTAAAGCCGATGACTGATTTTCTCGGCCAAGAGCGTGCGCGTGAATCGGTCGAGATGGCCGTAGCAATGCCACATGACGGCTATAACTTATTTGCTATCGGCAGCAATGGACTTGGCAAGCGCACCATGATCCGCCGTTATTTAGATGGTCTGGCGAAGTCGATGCCAGCGCCCAGTGACTGGATATACGTCAATAACTTCCTCGATCCGCGCTACCCCGAAGCCATCGAGCTGCCAGCGGGCATGGGCAAAAGCTTTCGCGCCGATATTCATAAGCTTTGGCGCCAGCTCGCCGATCGCATCCTCAATGCCTTCGAAGGTGATCGCTACCAAGAGCGTCGCGACAGTCTGAAGCAGCAAATCACGCGTGCACAGCAAGATGCGCTCGCGCAGCTCACGCGCATTGGAGAAAAGCAGGGCGTTAAGTTAGTTTTGCGCACGCCTGGCGGCTATGGCTTTTCGCCAATGGATGCCGCGGGTGAGGCCATGACCGAAGAAGCGCATAACAAGCTTTCCAGCGAGCAGCGTGCGCGCATTAAAGTGTCCATCACCGAGATGGAAAAACGCTTAGGCAAGGTTGCGCGCAAGTTGGATCAGGCCGAAGAGCGTCATCGCGAGCAAATCGACAAGCTCAACGATGAAGTTGCGCGGGCAGTGCTGGAGCCATTGCTGGTGAAATTGCAGCAGCGTTATGCCGAGCATCCACGCCTATTGGACTATTTGAAAACCTATAAGGCCGACCTGCTCAGTCATCTTGAATTGGTGTTAAACGCGGAAGAAAACCAAGATGCGACGGTGTCGGTGGGGCAGGCCGGCGAGCAATTACCGCCGGTGCGCTATCAAGTAAATGCCGTGGTTAGTAATGACCCTAAAGCCGGTGCGCCAGTAATTTACGAAGACCTGCCAACGCACTACAACTTGCTCGGCCATGTTGAGCAAGTCACGTATATGGGCACGGTCGCCACTGACTTCACGCTGATTCGTCCGGGCGCACTACACATGGCCAATGGCGGATTTTTATTGATTGAAGCTGAGCAAGTGCTTGAGCATCCCTATGCGTGGCAGAGCCTAAAACGCTCATTGCGCGCGAAAAATCTTAAGCTGTCTTCTCTGGAGCAAATGCTCACGCTCACGGGCACGGTGTCGCTGGAGCCTGAGCCCATTTCATTGAATTTAAAACTGGTGCTTTTGGGCGATCGTGAAACCTTTTATCTGCTGCAGGAGTTCGATCCTGAGCTGGAAACGGTATTTAAAATGCGCGCCGATTTTGAGTCGGAAATGCCGCGCACGCCAGAGAGTGAATTAGCCTATGCGCATTTCTTGGCCGATATTGCTAGCCGAGAAAACTTGCTGCCGCTAGATCGTTCTGGCGTGGCGCGTTTGATTGAGGAAAGCGCTCGCACGGCGGATGATCAAGGACTGCTTTCTTTGCATGCCCGTGGGGTGGCTGATTTACTGCGCGAGTCGAATTATTGGGCGACGCAGGCTAAGGCTGAGCTCATTGCTAGCGAGCACATCACTCACGCGCTGCAAGGCCGCGAGCGCCGTCATGATCGCATTCGTCGCTTGTATTTAGAAGAAATTGAAATGGGGAGCCAGCTCTTTAGTTGTTCCGGCTCGGTCATCGGTCAGGTTAACGGCCTCACGGTTGTTAGCTATGGCGATGCCAGCTTTGGCTTGCCGTCGCGCATCTCGGTCACTGCGCACTATGGCAACGGCGAGATCACCGACATTGAGCGAGATGTTGAGCTGGGCGGTGCTATCCATTCTAAGGGCGTGATGATCCTCACTAGTTATTTAAAGGCACAGTTTGGCGCTGAGCATCCGCTTCGGTTTGCCGCCAATATCGCCTTTGAGCAGTCGTATTCGGGTGTTGATGGCGACAGCGCCTCACTCGGCGAGCTCTGTGGCTTGCTCTCGGCTATTGCTCGCTTGCCAGTGAAACAATCGTTTGGCATAACCGGTTCAGTGAACCAATTTGGCGATGTGCAGCCAATTGGCGGCGTTAATGAAAAAATCGAAGGCTTTTTTGCCGCATGCCAAATTAAGGGCTTAACTGGCGAGCAGGCGGTGATCATCCCTGTGCAAAATGTGCGGCACTTAATGTTGCGTGATGATGTTCGCGCTGCTGTAGCCGCAGGACAGTTTCGTATCTATGCCGTTAGTCGCGTAGAAGAGGCCATCGAACTGCTGCTAGGGTTACCGGCTGGTGTTGCCGATGCTGAAGGTGAGTATCCTGATGGCAGTGTTTTTGCAGCCGTAAGTGAGCGCTTTGCCGTCTGGCACGATGCTGAAAAAGACGACGAGGCTGATGAGAAAGTAGAAGTAAAAGATGAGGCGGCGGCAGCGGTTAAGCCGGCCAAATCGGTAGTAAACTGACCCCCGGGTCACAAATAGACGGGCAATGGCGGGGCTAGCCCCTGCCAAAACCTTTCAAGATAAGTAAACTCGAGTCACTCGCTGTAATAGCCGCTTGTTGCGACTGTGGCGTGTGTCATCCCCTGATTTGGAGATCACTGCATGATTTATTCGGGATCGGCCATCCGCGTGGAAGCGCTGGACAATGGCCTCGCTGAGCTCACCTTCGATCTCGCCAACGAGTCGGTGAACAAATTTAACGCTGTAACGGTCAATGAGTTAGCCGCTGCCACTGACGCCATCAAGGCCGATAGCAGCATCAAAGGCGTCTTGGTCAGTTCCGGAAAAGGCGTGTTCATCGTTGGCGCAGACATCACAGAATTCGGCTCGCTATTTGCCAATGGCGAAGCTGGCGTTGTGGAGTGGACCGCGAAAGCGGCGTCTGTGTTCAGCGCATTTGAAGACATTAATGTGCCCACCGTGGTAGCCATCAACGGCATCGCCCTTGGCGGCGGCTTCGAAATGTGTCTGTCATGCGACTACCGCGTGATGTCATCCAGCGCCAAAGTTGGCCTGCCAGAAGTGAAGCTGGGTTTGTTCCCAGGCTTTGGCGGCACGGTGCGTTTGAGCCGTGTTATCGGTATCGATAACGCAGTGGAGTGGATTGCCGGTGGCAGCGAAAAGCGCCCTGATGCCGCTCTGAAAGATGGTGCTGTCGATGCCGTGGTCGCGCCCGAGAAGCTGCGCGATGCTGCTATTGACCTATTAGGCTTGGCCATTGCCGGCAAGCTCGATTGGAAAGCTAAAAAGGCCGAGAAACTCGCCCCCGTCAAGCTCAATATGATGGAGCAGATGATGGCGTTCAACACCTCGATGGCCGTTGTCGCTGGCAAAGCCGGCAGCAACTATCCAGCGCCGGTGTTGGCCGTGAAAACCATGCAAAAGCATGCTGGCATGACTCGCGATGACGCGATGAAAGCGGAAGCTGCTGGTTTTGCCAAAGCCGCGGTGACGCCCCAAGCGAATGCATTAATTGGTCTGTTTATGGCTGATCAGGCCGTGAAGAAAGCCTCGAAAAAGCATTCAGCGAAATCAGCTAAAGAAATCAAGCAAGCGGCCGTATTGGGCGCTGGCATCATGGGTGGCGGCATCGCTTACCAGTCGGCAAGCAAAGGCACGCCGATTATCATGAAAGATATTCGTAGTGAGGCGCTAGATCTCGGCATGGGCGAGGCAACTAAGTTGCTGTCTAACCAAGTTGCCAAAGGCCGCTTAACTGCACCGAAAATGGGCCAAGTGCTGTCGAGCATTCGCCCAACACTGAACTACGGTGATTTCGGCAGCGTTGATATTGTTATTGAGGCTGTGGTGGAAAACGCCAAGGTGAAGGCCGCCGTGTTATCTGAAGTCGAAGGCTTGGTGACGGATGACACTATCTTGGCATCGAATACATCGACAATTTCGATCACGCATTTGGCAAAATCGCTGAAGCGCCCCGAAAACTTTGTCGGCATGCACTTCT
>CAXIBK010000149.1:0-5080 GCA_964022225.1 uncultured Paraperlucidibaca sp. | reverse complement strand
TAATCCCGCGCAAATTGATCACGCCCTTAATAAATTCAGGCGCATTCACAATATGCGTCACCCGTTCATAGCAACGAATTTCTTGCACTTTTAAAATATCGATGCCGTACTCTTCAGCGCCCAAAGCAAATGTTAGAAACTCATGCCCTGTATTCGGTTTTGAGTTATCACGCTGCAAAATATCCATACCAACTCCCTAGACAGCCTGCGCCATCGCTACTGTCGCTACACCATGCCGCCGCCCTAAGCGAACAGCTTCCGATACATCCAAAATCATCGACACACTGCCATCGCCCATAATGGTCGCGGCTGAAATGCCAGGCACTTTGCGATAATTCGATTCCAAGCTTTTGATCACCACTTGGCGCTGACCTAAAAGCTCATCGACAAAGAGCGCAGCACGGCCGCTTTCAGTATCGACAATGATTAAGATGCCCTTTTCAGGCTCTGCACTTTTTGGCTCGATATTGAATACTTCGTGCAGTGCTACCAGCGGCAAATATTCGCCACGAACTAGCACTAAGCGGCCTTTGCTGCCGTCGTGACCTACCAATGATTTCAAGTCTTTCGGCAATGGCCGCATCGATTCGATAATTGCCGTTAGCGGCACAATGTAATTTTGCTCACCAATGCCCACCGACATGCCATCCATGATGGCTAAGGTCAGCGGCAAGCGAATGGTGATGGTGGTGCCAACACCTGGCGCCGATTGCAAATCGACACGGCCGCCAAGGTTTTCGATATTTCGCCGCACCACATCCATGCCCACACCACGGCCAGAGACATCGGTTACGGTATCGGCGGTAGAGAAACCGGGGGCGAAAATCAGATTCCAGACCTCTTGATCTGTCGGCGTGTCACTCAAGGGAATATTGCGCTCGCGGGCCTTCGCCAAGATGCGGTCGCGATCAAAGCCTTTGCCATCATCTTGAATCTTGATCACCACACTACCGCCTTGGTGATACGCCGATAAGGTCAAAATGCCCTTCGCCGGCTTGCCGGCGGAAACGCGCTCATCGGGCAATTCGATGCCGTGATCAACGCTATTACGAATTAGGTGTGTCAGCGGGTCGGTAATCTTTTCAATGACGCCACGATCAAGCTCGGTGGACTCACCAAAGGTGCGTAGTTCAATTTGCTTATCGAGCTTGCCAGCAAGGTCACGCACTAATCGCGGGAAGCGATTAAACACCGCACTCACCGGCAACATACGAATGCTCATCACGGCTTCTTGCAGTTCACGCGTGTTGCGCTCTAGCTGCTGCAAGCGCTCAAGTAAGCGCTCAGCATCGGCGCTGCCATCATTTAGTGGGCTTTGCTCGGTGAGCGCCAACATGGACTGTGTGATGACTAGCTCACCAACTAAGTTGATGAGCTGGTCAACTTTTTCTACGCTGACACGAATAGACGAAGACTCAATTGCCTTGGCAGCGGCTTTAGGCTTTTCCACTTCTACCGCCTCTACCGCCACAGCAGCCTCTACAACTGCCGTCGTAGTGCCAGATGCCAAAGCTCGAACACGGGCACACAAACTATCCACCACCGATTGTGCAACTGCTGCTGCACCTTGGTGATGATCTAGCTGGGCCAGCAAAACATCGCGTGCTTCCAAGGTGATATCGACAATTTCTTCGGTCAATACCAACTCGCCTTTGCGAGCTTTATCTAAAAGAGTTTCCAAGTCATGGGTAACTGCTGCCATGTCAGGAAAACCAAACGTACTGGCACTACCTTTAATGGAGTGCGCGGCACGAAAAATCGCATTCATTGCTTCAGGATCAGGTTCCTCTCGATCGAGTCCGACCAGCAGTGCTTCCAGACTGGCCAGGTGCTCCGAAGCCTCTTCAAAGAAGATGCCGTGGAACTCACTCATGTCCATGTCTAGACTCATGCTGCCTCCAAAAGCCCTAAGCTAAGCAGACCTTTGCCATAGCCATCGACACTGACTTCAAAGCTAACGACGCCACCTGTGGGGCGCTGCGACATGCTTTCTGGCAGAGGTGATGGTGGAAAAGTCGTACTGGTAAGTGTGATTCGCATGCCATCGGTATCAGCAAATAAACGCGACAATACGTTGAGTACTTCTCCGTATATTTCTTGCAAACTTTCATCAAGTTGACCCGCTTTAATGGACTCTTGGGCCACGGCTGCAGGAATAAGTGCAAAGGCAGCAGCAGTGATTGCAGCAAACGCCACGTCACACTCACAAGACGCGACATTATGATCAGAGGTCGAGCGATACAGGCCCAAAATGGGTAGGCGGTCTGGCGGAGTAACAGTGGCGACCTGAACTTTACGGCGCAAAAATGTCGTCAGCGTCAGAGCAACAGCATCCGCATTTGGCAACTTATGCATGAGCCGCTCCTTAGCCCAAGTATTCGTCTAAGGCACGCTCAAAATCATCCGGCGTAAACGGCTTACCAATAAGAAAGGCGGCCCCTGCACCCTCTGCTAGCGAGCGCATTTCTTGACTTACTTCCGTGGTGACAAAACCAAATGTGGTGTCAATGCCCTCGGAACGAATTTTTTCCAAGACTTCGATGCCGGTCATGCCAGGCATGTTCCAGTCAGAAATAATTAATTCAGGGTCTTCTTTATGAATAGCATCGTAAGCCTCAGTGCCATCGGCAGCCTCAACGATGTCATGGCCTTTAAAGCCAGCTTGACGAAGCATATGGCCAATAACTAGTCGCATGGCTTTGCTGTCGTCGGCAATTAATAGTTTCATAGCGCGATACCTGTAAGTTCTCGATAGGTTGATCCTGCAACCTTTATCGGTAGGTATCTGTCGCGCTTTAGTGAGAAGGGGGCTTAGTTCTTTGTAGATTTGCTGCCGAGTGTTGCTGGCGTGTAGCGTTATCGGCAGCTTCGTAAATATCGCTTATAAAACAATCAACTCTTATCGCTGAACCATGGTTTGAGCACCTTTGACGAAGTTAGCTTTAGCCTCCTCAGCGCCATCATCATCTAGCGATGGCATAGGGTGCGGAATCGTCACACCTTTAAGGCAAGCCTCTCGGGTTTTAATGGCATCGAGCCAGCGACGCAGGTTTGGCAGCTCATCAACAGAAACCCCAGACCATTTATAGGTGCGCACCCAACACCAGTTGGCGATGTCGGCAATGGAGAACTCAGTACCCGCCAGCCACTCACTCTCGCCAAGTCGGCGGTCGAGCACTTCAAACAAGCGACGAGACTCATTCTGATAGCGCGCAATGGCCGTTGGAATTTTCTCTGGCATATAGCGAAAAAACACATTGGCCTGCCCCATCATCGGGCCGATACCACCCATTTGAAACATCAGCCATTGCATGCAAGAAAATCGTCCGCGTATGTCTTGTGGCATCAGGCGGCCAGTTTTTTCAGCCAGATAAACCATGATAGCGCCTGACTCAAACACGGTAATCGGCTCACCACCATCGGCAGGATCACGATCAATGATGGCTGGAATGCGACCATTGGGATTAATCGCTAAAAACTCAGGTTGCTTTTGAACCTGACTCATTAAGTCGATGGCATGTACTTGATAAGGCAGGCCTAACTCCTCAAGAACAACAGAGACCTTCCAGCCATTTGGTGTAGATGCGGTATATAAATCAATCATGTTGTGAACCAATGTCGTGTGCGATTTGCGAAGGCCACCAAACTCAGCATGACTGGCACTTCAACCAATACCCCAACCACTGTCGCTAATGCCGCGCCAGAATGCAAACCAAACAGTGAAATGGCGACAGCAACGGCCAGCTCAAAAAAGTTGGATGTGGCAATCATGCACGCTGGGGCAGCTACTCGATGAGGCAGCCGCATGACTTTGGCCGCACCATACGCTAACGCAAATATGCCATAAGTTTGAATTAGCAAAGGAATAGCAATGAGCATAACCATTTGTGGTTTGGTCAGCAGCGTTTCTGCCTGAAATCCGAAAAGCAAAATGACTGTCGCTAACAAACCAATAATCGACAACGGTTTTACTGATTGCAAAAACTGATTCAGTCGCACAGTTGAGCCCGTCGACAACAACCATCGGCGCGTGAGCACGCCTGCTATTAACGGGGCGACGACATAGAGCAGCACCGACAACATGAGCGTATCCCATGGCACGATAATATTGCTCACACCGAGCAACCAAGCAGCTATCGGGGCAAAGGCCACAATCATGATTAAGTCATTTAGCGAGACTTGAACCAGTGTGTAGTTCGCATCGCCCTTCACTAACTGACTCCACACAAACACCATGGCGGTACATGGTGCAACGCCTAACAAAATCATGCCGGCAATGTACTCAGTAGCGGTCTGCGGATCGACAAGATCAATAAAAACAACCCTAAAGAATAGCCAGCCTAGCGCGGCCATCGTCAGTGGTTTCACTAACCAGTTAATAACAATCGTCAGCAATAAACCTTGTGGCTGCTTTCGCACTGCCTTGATGGCAGCAAAATCAATTTGCACCATCATGGGGTAGATCATCAGCCAAATAAACGCCGCAATCGGTAAATTCACATGCGCCATTTCTAGTGCAGCTACCGCCTGAAATACCTCAGGAACCCAGCTACCTAACAGCACACCAGCCAACAAACACAAGCCCACCCATAACGATAAATAGCGTTCAAAAAAGCCCATGACTCACTTCTCCTGAGCAATCTTGTTTAATGCTTTGTTCAACTCATCCGTCGAAAGCACCGCTAAGTCGAGCGCTAACATGGCATTAATGCGTTGCTCAATGGTGTCCATCACCGCAAAAAAATCAGCCTTGATTGCGTCATCTGAGCCGGTCATTTTTGATGGATCTGGTAGGCCCCAGTGCACCTTTAGCGTGTCACCAAGCCACAGCGGGCATGCTTCGTTGGCGGCATTATCACAGACAGTAATCACTACATCAGGCACTAGATCAGCAAACGCATCCCACGACTGGCTTGTTAAGCCATCAATCGCTATTCCTCGCTGTTCAAGGTACTTCAGCGTTAATGGATGAACCTGACCCGCCGGCTGACTACCCGCGCTATAAGCTGTAATTCGCCCATCCGAAAGATGGTTTGCGATTGCCTCACTCAAAATGCTTCGGCAACGATTATGGGTGCAA
>CAXIBK010000148.1:0-5146 GCA_964022225.1 uncultured Paraperlucidibaca sp. | reverse complement strand
GAATATCTTCGAAGGCATGCGCACCTTGTCTGCCAACGTTGCCGTGGAGATGGGAGAGGCAGAGGTCGGCTCAACGCACTTCCGTGTCCTATTCCTATCGGCACTGGTGCTCTTTGTGCTGACTTTCATACTTAACACTGTTGCCGAAATCGTACGCTCTCGGCTGCGCAAAAAATACGGCTCGCTGTAATGACTACGCCTAAAGGATGCCGCTGATGAAAACACGCGAATATTTCAAATCAGGTGAAGCCTGGGTCTGGCTAAATGCAGGCACCGTCGCTATTTCATTGATCATGGTGATTGGTGTTTTAGGGCTTATAGCTGTGCGCGGCTTAGGTCACTTTTGGCCAGCCGATGTGATGCAGGCGAACTACTCCGCGCCGGGCAGCAGTCAAACCGAAATCGTGTTGGGCGAGATATATGACCGCAAATTCGACACCGCTGCACGCCTTAAAGAGGCCGGTTTGCAAATACCGGCAGGTAAAGATTCGATTGAGCGTATATCGTTAAAGTTAGGCAATCGCGATGTCACCGGTGCTGATTTCCGCTGGGTATTTTTCGATGGCCTAAGCGATGTCAGCTACCCGGAAGATATCGTTGTGCTCGAACGCATGGAGTGGGGCAATTTCTATGGCCGCTTGCAATCCATTAGTGAGAATGGGCAGGTTGTTGCTAGTGGCAAGAAGGCTTGGGATGCCTTACAGAAAAGCATCGAGCGCAGTAATGCCTTGCACGAAGATATCGTAGCCATTGAGAAAAATGAGATCGGCAAGATTAACTATGGCATTGAAAAGCTGCGCTTAGAAGAACGTCGCCTAGTGATAGACAAGGCGCTCAGTGAGTCTGCACAGGCTGATTTGGCTGCGCGTCGATCAGTGCTAGATGCTGAGTATTCGCTGCTCTCGGAGAAGCTTGATGCATTGAAAAAACAAGCGAGTCGCGACTCCGTATTATTGACCACAGGACAGGGTCAAGAGTTGAGTTTGCCGGTTAGTCAGCTTGTGCATGCAACGATGCCAAACGATCTCAATGTGCTGCAAAAGCTGGTCATCTACTTCCATAATGTGTGGGCATTTTTGTCAGGCGATCCTCGTGAAGCCAATACTGAGGGCGGTGTGTTTCCGGCCATTTTTGGCACCGTGTTGATGGTGTTAATTATGACCATCATGGTGACACCGATGGGGGTAATCGCTGCAATCTACTTGCGTGAATATGCTAATCAAGGCGCAATCACTCAGGTTGTGCGGATCGCAGTGAACAATCTCGCTGGTGTACCTTCGATTGTTTATGGCGTATTTGGCTTAGGCTTCTTTGTTTATTTCTTAGGCGCCAATATTGACCAGTGGTTTTACCCAGAAGCGTCGCCAGCTCCCGTGTTTGGTTCGCCGGGCCTGCTGTGGGCATCCATTACGCTAGCGTTGCTAACCTTGCCGGTTGTCATTGTGGCAACAGAAGAAGGCTTGTCGCGTATTCCACGGGCCTTGAAAGAAGGTTCGCTAGCATTGGGCGCAACCAAGGCGGAAACACTGTGGCGCGTAGTACTGCCAATGGCCACGCCGTCGATCATGACTGGGGTTATTTTGGCGATTGCGCGTGCAGCGGGTGAGGTCGCGCCACTGATGCTGGTGGGCGTAGTTAAGCTTGCTCCAACGCTTCCATTGGATGGTAATGCGCCATTCCTGCACATGGAACGCAAGTTCATGCATTTGGGCTTCCATATCTATGATGTTGGCTTTCAAAGCCCGAATATTGAAGCCGCACGGCCTTTAGTCTACGCAACTGCATTCTTGTTGGTCGCGGTGGTTGCCGGTTTGAATTTGTCGGCCGTGAGCCTACGTAACCGTCTACGTGAAAAATATAAGGCACTGGAGTCGTAAGCGACCTCGCCCACAGATTGATTAGGAACCCATGACCATGAATGATTTAACGTCGCGTGAGCAGCCCATGAATAACGCCAGTCGTGCTACAGAAGCAAGCTTTAGTGATAACGGAGCCTTTGGCCGTGCCCGCCGCCATAGAGATTTGTCTGCAGAGACGATGTGCATTGAGACGCGGGATTTAAACTTGTTTTACGGCGACAAGCAGGCTTTGCATAGCATCAATATGAGCGTGCCTAAAAATCGTGTGACAGCCTTCATCGGGCCATCAGGTTGCGGTAAATCGACGCTGTTGCGGACATTTAATCGCATGAATGATTTAGTTGATAGCTGCCGAGTTGAAGGCGAGATTCTGCTCGATAAGCAAAATATTTTTGACCGCTCAGTGGATATCACAGACTTACGTCAACGTGTTGGCATGGTCTTTCAAAAGCCCAATCCATTTCCCAAAAGCATTTATGAAAACGTAGCTTATGGCCTGCGCTTGCAAGGTCAAAAGTCCAAGCGCGTACTCGATGAAGTAGTTGAGCAATCACTGAAGGGCGCGGCGCTCTGGGATGAGGTGAAGGACCGCCTGCACGATAGCGCGCTAGGCTTGTCAGGTGGCCAACAGCAACGTCTAGTGATTGCTCGGGCGATTGCTGTGCAGCCTGAAGTGCTTTTGCTCGATGAGCCATGCTCGGCGCTGGATCCTATCTCCACACTAAAAGTGGAAGAGCTGATTCATGAGTTGAAAGAGCAATTCACCATTCTCATGGTTACCCACAATATGCAGCAAGCGGCACGTGTGTCGGACTACACGGCGTTTATGTATTTGGGCAAGATGGTTGAATACGGTGACACCGATACGCTGTTTACAAATCCAACAAATAAACAAACCGAAGACTATATAACAGGCCGTTACGGCTGATCGTGGAGATACTGCAATGAAGCGTGAAGATTATCGCCAACACATCTCGGCTCAGTTCAATGCAGAACTCGACGAAGTGCGTAGTCATTTTTTGGCCATGGGCGGCTTAGTGGAAAAGCAAGTAACCGATGCCATTTCCTCCTTGCTCGATGCTGATTCAGCGCTGGCCGTATCGGTACAGAGCAATGACCGACGCATCAATCAAATGGAGTCGGGCATTGATGAAGATATCGTGCGAATTTTGGCGCGCCGCCAGCCGGCGGCCTCAGATTTGCGCATGATTATTGCTATTGGTAAGTCAATTACTGACCTTGAGCGTATGGGCGATGAAGCGGCGAAAATTGCCCGTGCCGCACAAACATTATGTGAAGAAGGCGAGGCTCCGCGCGGTTACTTGGAGTGCCGACATATTGGCAGTTTGGTGCGCACTATGATTCACGAAACGTTAGACGCTTTTGCGCACTTTGATGCTGAGCAAGCGTTTAAAGTGATGAAAGCTGATGCCGAAATTGATCTAGAGTACCGAACAGCCACACGTGCTTTGGTTACTTATATGATGGAAGATCCACGCGCTATTTCGCGTGTGCTCAGCGTTATGGGTGTGCTGCGCTCGCTTGAAAGAATGGGTGATCACGCTCGTAATATTGCGGAACAGCTTATCTTCTTGGTGAAAGGTGCTGATGTTCGCCATGTGAGCTACGAGCAAGTGCAGCAGAAGTTGGAGTCTTAGGACTCCAGCTCACGCTCGATATGTGTAGGTGAAAACGAGCAAGTAAAGTACGAGCCACTCCCAAGTTCTGATTGAATATCGAGCGTGGCTTTGTGTTGCATGAGTACATGCTTGACGATAGCTAAACCTAGGCCCGTACCACCTGTGGCTGTGCTGCGTGCTGCATCGGCCCGATAAAAGCGCTCGGTGAGGCGAGATAGATGTATCTCATCAATTCCTAAACCGTTATCGCTAACTCTGAAATAGGCGCCTTCGCTGTCACTCCACCAACGCATCGCAATGATGCCCCTATCCGGTGTGTACTTAACCGCATTAGTGACTAAATTGGAAAACGCTGAGCGCAAATCATTTTCGATACCCAATAAGCATAAGCCGGGCTCACAATCTAGTGTGACGGTTTGTTGCTTTGGAGCGGCAAGGGCGAGGGCGTCGTGATGAATTTGTCTCAGTAGCTTTGGCACACTTACGGTGCTCGGCTCTCGATCTTCTGGCTGATTTTCAAGGCGCGATAGTAAGAGTAAATCATTAACCAAGTTATTCATGCGTGTGGCTTGTTGGGACATCTGGCTCAATGCGCGCAACCATCGAGGTTCGATGCCCTCAGGTTGATCAAGCAATGTTTCTAAATAGCCTGAGAGTACTGTTAGAGGGGTGCGTAGCTCATGTGAGACGTTGGCAACAAAGTCTTTTCGCATCTGTTCAAGGTTGTGCAAGCGTGTGATGTCGTAAACGATCATTAGGCGATCGTTGTCACCAAATTGCGTAATTTCAAATTGTAGTTGGCGGCCAGCATGGCGCTGTGAGGCGACTTTCAAAGCTTCATCATAAGTATTTTGCTTGAAGTAACGAATGAAGCTTGGCGTTCGGACTAAGTTGATAACGGGCTGACCGCGATCTTCGGGGCGGAAGCCGAGCAGTGTTTCAGCGGCAGGGTTCCACCACTCAAGGTTACCTTGAGTGTCGATAAGGGCGACGGCCTCATCGAGAGCGGAGACTGATGAGCGTGCGCGATCGATGATACTAAGTAGGCTGTCACGTGCTCGTCGTTCGTCGCGGCGTAATAAATAGATGTCGCGAAATACATCATCCCAAGCACCATCGCTTTCTGGAATCGCTTGGTCTGTAGCCAGTAGCCAGTGGCGTAGGCGAGACAGCTCCTTGAGTTGGTGAAATAGAAACCATGCTAACGCGGCGCACAGGCCAAGCAGTGCGTGGCCTGCAATATAACCAAGTCCAAGACAAATACTGCTGCCTAAGGCAATGCTTTTAAGTTCACGGGCTAGAACTGTACGCCTCACACAGGCTCTACCTTGTCGCTCATCTGCACCGAAAAGCGGTAGCCGGTGCCGCGCACGGTTTGAATGAAGCGATCATAACCGAAAGGCTCAAGGGCTTTGCGCAAACGGCGAATGTGCACGTCGATGGTGCGGTCCTCGACATAGACATTGCCTCCCCAGACTTGATCGAGCATTTGCGTGCGTGTGTAGGCGCGCTCGGGGTGGCTCATAAAGAAGGCGAGTAGACGATATTCTGTTGGGCCCATTTCCACTAATTTGTCGTCGGCGCTAACGCGATGGCTGACTGGGTCGAGCTTAAGGCCTTCTGCCTCAATGGCGCTTTCTTGGTGCA
>CAXIBK010000147.1:0-5153 GCA_964022225.1 uncultured Paraperlucidibaca sp. | reverse complement strand
GAATACATCGAGTGAACCATTAGGTGCAGCAGTTTAGAGACTTCAGCCTCAAAGCCACGGGTTTCTTTTTTGTCAGTAGCGGGTTTGTCGGCGGCAGTGGTCATAACAGCTCCTTATTGCAAATAGGCTTAATGCAGAAAGTGTTCACGCTTTTGGCGAATAGTGTGTATATGAGGACGTTTTGATAAATCTCAAGGGTAGAAACTTGAGTGAACTCAGCGCCACACTAAACTAAGTTGCCAGCAACAACCGTTTGTCTATAAAACAGACACGCGTCAGGTTTTGTTTTTCGCCAATCGGGGTACACTCAAACGCGTCGCTGGGCTTCAGCTCTAGCAGGCGTCTTCTCAATGAACGAGGGTTTTTTCATGAAAAAGCAACTACTCGCAGTGGCCTTATTAGCTAGCATGAGCACCGGCGCATCAGCAGATCAAGATGTAGGTTGCGGCTTAGGCTCCATCTTGTGGGCAGGTCAGTCAGGCCTAGTTCCAAAAGTTTTAGCTGCCACGACTAACGGCATTTTCGGTCAAACATTTGCTATTTCCACTGGCACCTTGGGCTGTCAACAAAGCGGCGTCATTAGCTCACGCGTGCGCTTGACCATGTACACCGGTTCCAACATCGAAAAATTAGCGCGTGATATGTCTGTTGGCCAAGGTGAAAGCCTAAACGTGCTGGCAGACCTGATGGGCGTGCCAGAAACCGACAAGCCTGCATTTTTCCAAGCAGCTCGCGACAACTTCGGCACCATTTTCGCTCCTGAAAATGTTACCGCTGGCCAAGTGCTAGACGCACTGAACAATGTCATGGCTGCTGACAGCACCTTGGTAGGCTACGTAAAAGCGTGAACTTGAGCTGTGTAAAGAGTCTTGCAAAACAAGGAACCCTGCTTCGGCGGGGTTCTTTTATTTTGCGCAGGCATAATAGTGCTTGCATGAGTGCGCTACTGGCCTTCGCGTTGATCGTGCCCAGCTTTGCGCTTGCCACCGATTCCGTGCTTACGACTGATACCACATCGGCCAATAGCAAGGTCGACCACAGCACGGCCTTGTCTGAATTAGCAAAGTCGTCGTATTGGCGTTCTTTATTGCGCGATGAAAATCCACACTCGGCGCACTATACTAGCCCAGTCCGCCTTGATGGCTTTTTTCTTAGCCCGAATGGTGCCAATAATGCATTAGCCGAGCTAGAAGCTACGGCCAATACATTTGCCAAAGCCATTACGCCAAGCAGCGCCGTTTCTGCAAATAAAGCCGCTGCAATCAATACCAGTGTCGTCGATACCGCGCCAGCCTGCCGCTATCCCGGCCGCCACGTCTGGCTTAGCCAACAGCGCCCAGACCTCGCCGCACAATGGCCAAAGGCCGATTGCCCCGAACTCAACACCTGGCTAACAGGCCTTGATGCCAACCAAGTGACGTTAGTATTTGCCAGCGACTATTTAAACAACCCATCGTCGATGTTTGGCCACACCCTGATGCGCATCGACGCCGCCAGCCAAAGCGACGACACCCGCCTACTCTCTTACGCCATCAACTACTCCGCGCAAACCAATACCAATAACGGCCTCGAATTTGCCGTCAAAGGGCTTACTGGCGGCTATCCTGGCGCATACTCATTGCTGCCCTACTACGAGAAAGTGAAAGAATATAACGACTGGGAAAGCCGCGATTTGTGGGAATACGAGCTGGCACTAACGCCGGCTGAAGTGCGACAAATGCTCTTGGTGTTTTGGGATTGGCGCGGCATTACTTCGCCGTATTACTTTCTCAGCCGCAACTGCAGCTATGAGCTGCTAGGCCTTATTGAGATGGCCAGACCTGGCCTAGACTTGCAGTCACAGTTTCCAGTGGCGGCCATCCCCACCGATACCGTGCGCGCGGTACTGAAAGAGAAAAACCTGCTCAAGCGGGTGACTTGGCGCGCGGCTAGCGGCACGCAGTTGCAAGCGAGCCTGATGCGTAATGATTCAGCCACTAATGCGACGGCTAAGCGCTTAAGCCACGATGCCAAGGCCGATGTGGCCTCGCTAGCGCCGCTGCAACGTGCTCGTGCATTGGAGGTGGCTTACGACGATTTATACACGCGCCATGTGAACCACAAAGCCAGTGCAGATGCGCCACTGCAACTACGCAGCCTGCTAACTCAACGCGCGGCACTAGACATTCCCAACCAGCGAGTCGAGGCACAAAGACCTGCTCATGACCCTAGCCAAGGCCATGGCACGGCACGCGTCAGCTTTGGCGCTGGCTATGATGACAAAGCCTACGCGCTGCTAGCCATTCGTCCGGCCTATCACGACTGGCTCGACAGCACCGCTGGCTATCGCGCGGGCGCTCGCATCGACTTCCTCAGTGGCAGTTTACGCACCGATGACGATGGCCTGCACATTGAGCAATTCACTGTGGTTGGTATCGATTCATTAGCGCCAATCAACGCGCTCAGCTCACCGCTGTCATGGTCAGTTCGTCTCGGCGTTGATCGCCGCTTGCCAGACGAGCATCTTGCTCACACCGATCGTCAGCGCCATTCAGCGACCACATTCGAAGGTGGTGGCGGCATCAGCTGGAGCGCTGGCGATGCGCTGTGCTATAGCCAATCGCAGAGTCGCCTGCAAGGTGGATCTGCCCTTAGCGATGGTTGGGAAGCGAGCACCGGCCTGCGCTCAGGTTGCACTGGTGGAGTTGTCGCTAACGCAGGCAGAGAGCTGCGCTGGCTAGTCGATGTGAAAAACCTCTATGCCTACCCTGCCAAGCGCATAGATCACGAGCTACGCAGCGGCCTGCAATGGTCTTATGAGCGCAATCAAGCCATTGAATTCAGCCTCAATCGCGAATGGCGCGCCGATGCATTGAGCACTATTAGCTTGCAATGGCATCGCTATTTTTGATTCGCGGCCAAATCAGATACCATATCGCCCAGCCATTTGGCCTCCCACACCCAATAACCCCATAGGTTTTTTATGCAAATTGCTCAAGACAGCGTCGCGCTCATCGACTACACACTCACCAACGATGCCGGCGATGTCATCGACAGCTCAAAAGGCGGCGAACCACTCGCCTACTTGCACGGCCACAGCAACATCATCCCAGGCTTGGAAAATGCCCTCGCTGGCAAAGTGGTTGGTGACAGCTTAAAAGTGAGCGTCGCCCCCGCTGAAGGCTACGGCGAACTCAATCCCGCATTACTCGAAACCGTGCCACGCAATTTGTTCCAAGGCGTCGACACCATCGAAGTCGGCATGCAGTTCCAAGCGCAAACCGCACAAGGCATGCAGGTCATCACGGTGAAAGCGGTCGATGGCGATGAAGTCACGGTTGATGGCAACCACCCATTAGCTGGCCAAACCCTGCACTTCGATGTCACCGTGACCGAAGTTCGCGCCGCCTCTGCTGAAGAGCTAGAGCATGGCCATGTGCATGGCGTTGGCGGTCATCACCACTGAGTCAGGCCTGTGCTGATGTTTAGCGCCTAAGCAAAACGCCCCGATAGACGTCGGGGCGTTTTTGTTTCAGCAGGTGATGGGCTACTTCAGATCTGCGGCAAACGTATTAATTTCCTTCACCACGCGCGCTGTTTGTGTGTGGTGCGGTGCATGACCGGTATGCGCCAGCAACACCACTCTCGCCTGCTTAATCACTGGCAATACACGCCGGCCATGATTCCAGTACGGCACCAACACATCATCTTCGCCGTGGATGATCAGCAATGGTTGCTTCACTTGATCATAGAGTGGGCTTAGCAGCTGCATATATTCGTTGAGCATATTCATATCGTGCACATTGCGCTGAAATATAGCAGGCCGTAACGCAAGGGCCACTGCCGCGCGATCTAAATGCCCCTCTGGCATGACATCAGGGGTGAACACTTCCTGCACATTATTCGCCAACACTAATGAGCCCAGCGGATACACCATCGTCCACGCAAACAATGGACCAATGAGCGGCTTATCACCAATCTCATAAGTCCAGTTCAGCGGCCCAGCCCAGTGCCCCGCTACGCCACTGAGCAGAACGCCACCACTAATGCGCTCTGGGAAATTCACCAACGCCGACATCACCACCGAGCCTGCCCAAGAATGACCCAAGACCAGCGGCCTTTTTACGCCCAACTCTGCGGAGGCTTTCAGCAAAAGTTCTGCTACGGCAGCTGGGTCAAACCAAGCGTCATCCGTTGGTGCTTGGCTATGACCATAGCCTGGGCGATCAAAGGCAATGACACGATGCGTTTTAGCTAGCTCAGGCAAAATGCTACTCGTGAACTCTTGCAGGTTTGAACTAGCGCCATGAACAAGGAGAATCTCAGGCCCGTTACCAGCAATGACATAGTGCAAACGAATGCCATCGACCGTAATGAATTGCCCAACAGGTGGATGCTCACGCTCTAAGCGCCATTGGCCAATGCCCGTCCACAACAGCAGGCCAATAATAATGGCGGCTAATAATGTAAAAAATCCAGAAAACACAGACATGTACGCCTCTCAACACAAGCAATCATTGCTGCTTAGTCACTTAATAGCAGCGAGTATTACACGGCGCAAAAACGAAAAAGCCCGCTTAAACCTGATGCTTAAGCGGGCTTGGCCTTGCAGACTTAAAGCTTATTTCCAGCCAGTCAGCTCAGCAATGGCTGCACCCAACATGGCTGGGTTTGACACGGTTTTCACACCAGCGGCCTGCAGTGCAGCAAACTTCTCATCCGCTGTGCCTTTACCACCGGAAATAATGGCGCCGGCGTGGCCCATGCGTTTACCTGGAGGGGCAGTCACACCGGCAATGTATGACGCTACCGGTTTAGTGACATTAGCTTTGATGTAAGCAGCTGCTTCTTCCTCAGCCGAACCACCAATCTCACCAACCATGATGATGGCTTCGGTTTGCGGATCGTTTTGGAATAACTCCAAGGCATCAATAAAGGTCATGCCAGGGATGGGATCACCGCCAATGCCGATACAGGTTGACTGGCCAAAGCCTAGATCAGTGGTCTGCTTTACGGCTTCATAAGTCAATGTGCCTGAACGCGACACAATGCCAACTTTGCCTGGCAGGTGAATGTGGCCGGGCATGATGCCGATTTTGCATTCGCCTGGGGTGATGATGCCGGGGCAGTTTGGCCCGATTAAGCGCACACCGCCTTTACGCACGATGTACTCT
>CAXIBK010000146.1:0-5232 GCA_964022225.1 uncultured Paraperlucidibaca sp. | reverse complement strand
GACGTGGCTTGGCACGCGCCCAGAGTTTGTTCGTGCCGGCAGCGAGAGCTGGCTGTTTTTGAGTCAGCGCGGCGATCGCTTAACTGAGCGCAGCATTCAAGCGCGGCTAGTGCATCAAGCCAAACGCGTCGGGCTTGATAGACGTCTTTATCCGCATTTGTTGAGGCACTCTTTTGCCTCGCATCTGCTAGAGTCCAGCCACGACTTGCGCGCGGTGCAAGAGCTTCTCGGTCATAGCGATATTCGCGCCACCCAAATCTATACGCATTTGGATTTTCAACACTTGGCAGCGGTCTACGACCAAGCTCATCCGCGCGCAAAAACCAAACCCTAATGCGCACTTGGCGCGGGAGTAAGCATGACCCCGATACGCCTGATTACGTTTGATCTCGACAACACGCTGTGGGATGTGGAACCGGTGATTATTCGCGCCGATGCCGCCATGCACGACTGGCTTGCGCAGGCACATCCCGAATGGAAAGCACTCGCACACGCCGACTTTTTAGCGTGTCGCCGCGAAGCCTGGGAGCGCCTCGTCGATCAGCGCCACAACATGACTGCGCTGCGCATAACCACTTTAGAAATTGCACTGGCCCAATGCGGCATTAGCGATGAGCAAGCACAACAATCAGCGCGTTCGGCGTTTGCGGTGTTTCATGCTGAGCGCAATAACATCACGCTGTTTGATGATGCCATTGACACGCTACAAACCTTGGCGAATCGTTACGACTTACACGCCATTAGCAATGGCAATGCCGATATTACTAAGATGCCTATTGCACCGTATTTTCGCGCAAACTTCTCGGCGGAGAGTGTTGGTGCGGCCAAGCCCGACCCTGCACCGTTTTTAGCGGCACTGAGATACGCCGGCGTGAGCCCAAATGGGGCTGTTCATGTTGGTGACCATCCTGAGCAGGATGTGGCGGCAGCACAGGCTGTGGGCATGCGCGCGATTTGGTTTAACCCGCAACGCGCGGAATGGCCATTGGCCGGAAAGCCCGATGCGCAGGTGCATGCTTTAGCGGACTTGGCAGAAGCGATAACGTCGCTGAATTAAGACTAGAGCCTCAGTTTACTCACGAGCTAGTGCCGCTCGCGCTCTGCCATTGGTGCCATGTGCAGCGTAATATCACACTCTGGCAATACAGCACGCACCGCATCTTCGACTTCATCACAGAGCGTGTGCGCCTCACCAACACTAAGCTGTCCTGGCACCAATAAGTTGCCATCAACAAAACGACGACGACCAGATTTTCGCGTGCGCAACGCACTAACTTCAGTGCCGGCAGGTAATGTTTTTGCTAATGCCGCATCGAGTTTACGTAACTCATTCGCCGGTAAGGCTTCGTCCATCAAGCCTGCAACCGCTGGCGCTAATACACGCAGACCAGTGAGAAATAAATGCACTGATACCGCCAGCGCAATCACTGGATCTAGCCAAGCCTGCGATGGCAAAAGCCAAATCACCACCAGGCCGGCGACGATAGCCACCGAGGTCCACACATCGGAAAGTAGGTGCTCGGCATCGGCACGCAGCACGAGGCTGTCCTCTTCGCGCGCAACTCGAAACAGCTTCCACGCCGTGGCGCCGTTGAGCACTGAAGCCATCACAGCGATGAGCAGGCCAACGCTCATCTGCGTTAATGGCACTGGGTTCTGCAAGCGCGACCAAGCGGCGAAAACGATGCCGACAGCAGCAACGATAATCAGCAAGCCCTCGGCTGCTGCCGAAAAATACTCGGCTTTATCGTGGCCAAAAGGATGATCTTCATCGGCTGGCTGCGCAGCTACCGTGAGCACATAAAATGCAAAGCCGGCAGCAGCAAGATTAACCAAAGACTCTAGCGCATCAGACAAAATACTGACTGAGCCGGTCAACGACCATGCCCACGTTTTTAACGCCATAGTGGCCAAGGCTGTGAAGATAGACAACACAGCCATTTTTTGTAGCCGAGAGAGCGACGGTGGCATCTTAGCGTTCGTAGTGCGGCTCACCCGTGAGCGCCGGAGTCAGCCTCAGGTGGCACTTCATTTATGCGTCCACCAGCGGCTAAAAAGCGTTCCATTTCAGCCTCTAATTCACGACGCAGTGACTCTTTGGCCGATGGGCTCAAGCTTTCGGCCTCGCTCACTTCATTGCGTTTGCGCTCAGCGACTTCGGGGTCAACATCAACCTCAGGCACTTCAGTGTCATCGGTATCATCGTTGGCTACATCGTCTTCATCGTAGTCATAATCGTTATCGGCCATGGCCCATTCTCCACCTACTGTACAAGATGTGATGCTGCAACGACTGAAGGCATTTGACCAGTACTGTTGCGTAAATATTGCGCCATTAATCTTAAAATTTTTAGCATGAAAAAAGGGAACCCGTAGGCTCCCTTTTTCATCAACATCCGCGTTACGATCTTAGTTCACTTTGCCGCGAGTAAACTCAGGGTAAGCTTCCAAACCGCATTCAGCTGTATCAACACCGTTGTACTCCTCCTCTTCGGATACACGCAGCCCGAAGACCACTTTGATCACAGCCCACACAATCAAGCTTGCGAAGAATACCCAGGCGAAGATGGAAACAATGCCGAGCAACTGCGCGCTCAAGGTTGCGTCCGAGTTACTGAGGCAAACAGCCAACAGACCCCAGATACCCACCACGCCATGCACCGACAGTGCACCCACAGGGTCATCGATTTTCAGCTTATCGAAGGCCAAGATGGAGAACACCACGAGCACACCACCCACAGCACCAATCAGCGTTGACAGACCTGCGCTAGGGGTTAATGGCTCAGCCGTAATGGCAACCAGACCAGCGAGCGCACCGTTCAGAGCCATGGTTAAGTCCGCTTTACCGAACAAGGTACGAGCCAAGAGCAGCGCAGCAACCAAGCCACCGGCAGCAGCCATATTGGTATTGACGAAGATGGCTGCAACTGCGTTGGCATCATCGAAGGTCGACATTTTTAATTGCGAGCCGCCATTGAAGCCGAACCAGCCTAACCACAACACCAGCGTACCGAGTGCTGCAAGCGGCATGTTGGCACCAGGAATTGGGTTGATTTGACCATTAGGGCCATACTTGCCTTTACGAGCGCCGAGCAACAGTACACCAGCCAGAGCAGCGGCAGCGCCTGCCATGTGAACGACACCTGAGCCTGCAAAGTCCAAGAAGCCAGCTTCGTTCAACCAGCCTGAGCCCCACTTCCAGTAGCCTTGCACTGGGTAGATGAAGCCTGTCATCACCACAGCGAAACCGAGGAATGCCCACAGCTTCATACGCTCAGCAACCACACCAGAAACAATCGACATACAGGTCGCGACGAACACGACTTGGAAGAAGAAGTCCGACATCACCGAGTAGTAAGGAGCATCTTCACCAACCATGGCATCGGCGGTGTTTTCAGCGCCAATCATGAAACTCAGCGACGGCATCCAGCCTGCTTCAGCACTGCCATACATGATTTGATAACCGACCAACATGTACATAATGCAAGCAATGGCATACAACGCCACGTTTTTAGTGAGAATTTCAGCAGTATTCTTGGCGCGAACGAGGCCTGACTCCAACATCGTGAAGCCGGCGGCCATCCACATCACCAAGGCACCGCACATTAGAAAATAAAACGTATCAAACGCATATTTTAGTTCAGTAAGTTCAGTCACGAGACTTCTCCTAACCGTTAAATGGCATCAACGCCGGACTCGCCGGTGCGGATACGAATGACCTGTTCTAGCGCCGTGACGAAAATCTTGCCGTCGCCGATTTTCCCGGTATTGGCCGCATTGGTAATAGCTTCGATAACTTGATCGACTTGCTCATCGCCAATAGCGATATCAATTTTCACTTTAGGTAAGAAATCCACGACGTATTCCGCGCCGCGATACAGTTCGGTATGGCCTTTTTGGCGACCAAAACCCTTCACTTCAGTAACGGTGATGCCCTGCACTCCAATATCTGAGAGCGCTTCGCGAACATCATCGAGCTTGAATGGCTTAATGACAGCAGTGACCAATTTCATGTTGGCGTACTCCATGTTTGGGAGATGACTGCCCCTAGGGGCAGTCGGAAAACAATGGGATTAGAAGGATTTTGAGGCGGTTACTACGAAGGAGCCATCAATGTTCAGGCCGCCGGCATCTTTCTCATTTAGATCCGTACCGATATAGGCTAGTTCAAAGCCGATGCCTTCAACCTCTTTGCTAACAGCGACTTTATAATCAATGTAAGCATCATCAGTTACAGCTGCATTTCCTAAAAACGCACCTAGGCCTTCACCTGCCGCATTGTTGTCATCAAAGAAGTAGTTATAGCCAACAGATGCCGACACACCAACACCAGAGATCTCTGTGCCGTACGAGGCAAACACATAACCAAACTTACCTGTTTCAGCAAAATAATCATCTGAGTATGCAACGCCTACTTTTGCACCAGCAGTTGATACAGAGGCATAAATTTCGTTGTAGTCAGGATCTGAGCCAAAGTTGCCTTTGTTAGCGCCTGGGTATGCGTAGCGCATTACGCCCACATCGTAAGCAATATCACCAGATTCACCAGCGAAACCAAGCAAGAAATCCATTTCTGAGCCACCGGATGCACTCGCAATACTTGAACCCCATGCGCTAGCGTAGAAACCACTGTCATGCGATGCAGTCAGGCTACCTTGAACGGCAGCACCGTTAGATGTTTGCGTAATACCGCGGAATTTATAATCAGTCGTAAATGCCACCGAACCAGAGGTAGTAATTTCAGCGTGTGCCATAGCACCAACAGTCATTAAAGAAGCGGCAATAACAGCATGTGACAATTTGGACAGTTTCATGGTCAAACTCCATTCACTCTATTTAGGATGACTCGCGGTATTGATTCCACGATGTGCACCCAAACCATTGCAGCCGCCGTGCCAACTTCACAAAACACATCTCAACGCGCTTAGCTTGTACCGCCAAAGCTGCATAAATACTGAGGTCGTAGCCACTCAATAGGTATAAACACTTGTTATATCTACCACGTCATGGCTAGCACCAAATTAGTGCAATTATGTAGCCACCCCTATTAGTTGCACCGCTGCGCATCAAAATGATGCACGCTCATACGCTCGTCAGCACACCTACCCATGCAGTAAACTCCGATGCATTAGGAGAAACACACATGGCACATGAAACCTTGATTAATCGCCTCGGCCAACAGTTTGGCGAGCGCCTGCCGAGCAGCCTGCAAACCGCCAGAAGCGAGCTTGAG
>CAXIBK010000145.1:0-5233 GCA_964022225.1 uncultured Paraperlucidibaca sp. | reverse complement strand
AGCCTGTATGTGCACATGCCTTGGTGCGTGCGCAAATGCCCCTATTGCGACTTTAATTCGCATGCCGTGAGCACCGATGGAGTGCCCGAGGCCGCTTATATTGATGCCTTGCTCAATGACCTTGATGCTGATTTAGCGCACTTTGCTCAGGATTGGTCGCAGCGCCCATTGCAGTCGATATTCATCGGCGGTGGCACACCATCGCTGATCTCGCCGGATGGCTATGTGCGCCTATTTGCGGGCATTCGTGCACGATTATCATGGGCGGATGACATCGAAATCACGCTAGAGGCTAACCCCGGTACGGTTGAGCAAAGCTTGTTCGAGGGCTATCGCGCGGCTGGCATCAATCGTCTGTCCATTGGCGTGCAAACCTTTCAAGGTGAGCAGCTCAAAGCCTTGGGTCGCATTCATTCCGGCGATGAGGCTTTGCGAGCAGCAAGCGCCGCGCGCGCCGCCGGATTCGAGCGCATTAACCTCGACCTGATGCATGGCTTGCCCGGCCAAAGCGTAGCTGCTGCCTGTGATGATCTCGCACAGGCCATCGCGCTCGGCGTGACGCACCTGTCGTGGTACCAGCTCACACTTGAGCCCAATACCGTGTTTTATCGCCAGCAGCCCATCCTGCCCGATGAAGAGGTGCTCGCCGATATTCAGGAGCAGGGCGAGAGGCTGCTCGCGCAAGCGGGTTTTCAGCGCTATGAGGTGTCGGCGTTTGCGCAAGCGGGGCAGGCGTGTCGGCACAATCTGAATTATTGGCAGTTTGGTGATTATGTGGGCATCGGCGCGGGGGCACATGGCAAGCTGAGCGTGGCAAGTGGTGAAATTTGGCGCACAACGAAAACCCGCATGCCGAAAGATTATTTAGCGGCCTATAGCACCGTGCCGAGCAGGGAAAAATTAGGCGTGGCCGCCTATCAAGCCAAGCTAGAGCTTATCGCGAGCGTCGACCTGCCATTCGAGTTCATGCTCAATGCCCTGCGCCTGACCAACGGCGTGCCCAGCGCGTATTGGCCAGAGCGCACTGGACTTGCACCCAGCATCATTGCCAGCACACTCGCCGACCTCCGCCGCCAAGGCCTGCTCGAAAACACAACTGATCGCCTACAAGCTAGCGCACTTGGCCTGCGCTTTTTAAATCGCGCCATTGACGCTTTTTTGCCTGAACACAATGAGCCTGCATCGCGGTAGAATCGCGTTATCGATTTCTTGAGATGCTCAAGCCATGACGCAGATTTGGGTCGACGCCGACGCCTGCCCCGTGCCCGTAAAGGACATGCTCATTCGCGCAGCTGAGCGCACTCGCGTGCAGATTACCTTTGTTGCTAATCAGCCTATTCGCCTGCCAGCCGGTTTGCCGATGAATGCTGTGCAAGTGCCACCGGGTTTTGATGTCGCCGACAATTACATCGTGCAGCATGCCAAAGCCAAAGACTTAGTCATCACGCAAGATATTCCGCTCGCCGCTGAGGTGGTCAAGCTCGGCGTGGTGGCGGTTAGCCCACGCGGTCAGTTGCACACGCCAGAAAGCATTGGTCAGCGCCTCGCCATGCGCGACCTGATGAGCGACCTGCGCGATGCCGGTATGGTGCGTGGCGGGCCGCCGCCGTTTTCATCCAGCGATAAGCAGCAGTTTGCTAAGCAGCTCGACTCGTGGCTGGCGCATCGACCCAAGCCGGCGGCTTAAGTCATGTCTGAATCACTAGCTCAACTCGCACAGCGCCTGCGCCGACCGCAAGCGAGCTTAAGTGGCCTCGATTCCTTGACGGATGAGCAACTAACACAACTACATGAGCTTGTAGATGCTGCCAGCGAGCGTGAGCGTAAACGTGTGCAAAGCCAATTGCGCCGTGGCATTTTTTGGCCCTTACGCTGGCTTCTACAGCGTCGACACAGCTCTCGTGATATGAGTAAGCGCTCGCTCGTAGATAAGCGAGGGTCGCGCAAATGAGCCGCTTAGCTAATCGCGCCGAAGTAATTAAGCTGGCGCGCTTTTTGTCGGTCGATGCCGACTCGCTGGGCTATTTGCATGACTTGCCTTCCGATGCTGTTGCGACCTTGCGTTCAGCTATTTCTGATGTTTTGCATGATGAGTTACGCGAACCGCTAGGCTTGCTTGCGGCTGTTGCGCGTTGGTTGCCGGCATGGGTTTCGGCACTGTGTTGCCGTTCGTGGTTTGGTGCGCCAATGAGCGCGCGCTTGGCAAGTGAGCTGCCAGCATGGCGCGTGGCCAATATTGCCAAATATTTAGACACTGAATTTTTGGCCGATGTCGCGATTGATCTTGACCCTCGCAGTGCTCGAGAGGTTTTGTATTTATTAGCACCGAAAAAAGTCATGGCCATTAGCCATGTGCTGCTATTGCGCCGAGACTTCATCACACTCGGCCGTTTCGTGGCCTTATTGCCCGATGAAGTGCTGCAGCAAGTGGCTGAAAGCATTGAAGATGAAGGCGACTTGCTGCAGGTGTTGTTTTTTATCGAAGCCCGATACCGCATCGATCATATCGTGCGCTTAATTCCTACGGAGCGTATGCAACGCGCTGTTTTGCTCGTTTGCGATGAGTCACGCCGCGATCTTTGGCCTAGTTTATTGGCTCTGTTGACTCATGCCGGCTATGGCCTAAAGCGTGAGCTTGGCGACCTAGCTGCAGAGCAAGGTGAGCAAGTTTTAACGGCGATTATTGAAACTGTTCAGGCTGAAGATCTGTGGGAAGATGTGCTGCCGGTGGTGGTTTGCTTATCGCCAGAAGTGCAAAAACAAGTGGTGAATCTAGCCGCGTTGCAGCGGCCCGAAGTCTTGCAGCTGATTATCAAGGCAACGAGCTATCGCCAGCTTTGGTCAGCCATGTTGTGCTTAGCGGAGGCGATGAATAGCGCCGGCCGTGACAATTTAGCTGAGGTCATGGAGCAGGTTGATGACGAGCTTTTGGCACAGGCAGCCTATGCAGCTTTGCTGCGTTCCCAATGGCATACACTTTTGGATATCGTGCGACGCTTAACGCCGGCGCGGCAGCAGGACTGCCATGAAATTTTGGCGCATTATTTGCCCAGTCTCGACAGCGAAACGGCGGGCTATTTACAGGGCTTATTGAATGATTATGGAATAAAGCCGCGTCCATCTGAGCCTGCTTAAATTCAGATCTAGCGCAGTAGCTTTTCACGCAGTGGTGTCAGCACTTCCAGGCCATGCTCATACCCGCGCTGCACTAGCTCATCCATACGTAACCAGTCAAACATACCAATGTCATCGATGGGCATGCGCAAATAGGTATCGGCGCGATCTATCGATGCTTGTAGCGTAATTGTGTCACTGGTCAGTGTTGCCGTACGCATCAAAATTTCGCTCAAGCTCGGCGGTTGGCCTTCGCATTTCCAATGCAATAAGGCGCTTTGATCCGGCTCATTCATGCCGGCACCGGGTGCGCACATATCGCCAACACTACCAACATTGCAGGCAATGATGATGCCGCGCTCAAGCTGCGCCATGACATCGGTGGGCAAGTTATTAACCACGCCGCCATCACATAAAAGCTCGCCTTCGAAGGCAATGGGCGGCGCGACGCCGGGCACACACATGCTGGTGCCGACCCAGCTACCTAGCGGCCCGCTGTCATGAATGCCGGGCATTCCGGTGGTGAGGTTGGTGGAAATGCAGTAGTAGGTGCGGCGCAACTCTTCAATGCGGCGTTCGCCAAAGATGGTCATTAGGCGCTGATGAAAACGCTCGCCACGGATAAGCGAAACCTTTGGCAGGGTGTAGTCGTTGAGGTAGTTTCGCGCGACAAAGGTTTCGTGGGCGATGTGAATCATTTCGGTGCTATCGAAGCCGCACGCCAGGAGCGCGGCAACAAAGGCGCCCATGCTAGTGCCGCCAACGACATCGATCGGTATGCCTAGCTGCTCTAATGCCTTGATGAGCCCGATATGCGCGAAGCCACGAGCGCCGCCGCCGCCTAAAACCAAGCCAATGCCGCGACCAGAAATCTGTCGGGCGAGGGCGGCAATTTCATGCTTGGCCCACGGGTGTAAAAAATAATGTGCGCGCGCGCCAGTGGCCTCTAACCATTCCAGCGTGTGTGGTGCGGCATCGCCCATTGGTCGTAATAAAACCAGCTCGACTGGCGCTACCAAGCCGCCTGCGCGTAATGTTTCAAGCACGGGTGTGGCTTGCGGTTTTTGCCCAGATTCGGCCACAAGCAAGATGCGATCGGCTTGGCGTAAGCAGCGTAAAGACCAAGTGTCGGTGCCGTTGTCGGCAACATACATCACGAAGCGGTGCTGGTGCTCAAGGCTTGCGAGCCAAGCGCAAAGTGCGACATCGTCATCACTGCCATCTTGTGGTGTGCGCGAAAAGCCTTCACCAAAAACGCTGTCTATGTGGGCGGCACTAATCAGTCTAGTTTCGGGCCAGCCACTCATGTGTGCGGCTAATGCTTCGGCGAGCAGCATAGCCGGGATATCGCGAATTGCAGGCACAACCGCTAGCGTGCCGCCATTGGCATTTGCTTGCTTTTGGCGAGGGCTGAGCGCATCACGGCCGCGCGCAATAATCAGTCGTGATAGCGCAACCAGCGTATCCGGATAGTCACGAACTAATGCCATGAAAGCGCTGGCGGGCAGGTTTAAAAGTAGGCAATCGCGCTGAGCATAAATGGTGCTATTGCGTGCTTCAGCGGCAACCACGCCCATTTCGCCGAGGAGCTCGTAGCGGTTCACATAGCCCAATATGCGTTGCTCTTTGCGCACTTGCAGGCGGCCATGCACCAGTACATGTAGGAATCGTGGCGGATCGCCGGCGTGATATAAGCGCTGTCCACTCATGAGCCGTTGCGGTTGCGCCATGATCGCCATCGCTTGCAATGCTTCGTCGGGCAGTGCACTAAAGGCCGCTACTCTTTTGAAGCTGGCAACATAGTCGGGCTCATACGTGGTCATTGATTTTTATTGGCCTCTCGAGCGGCAACAGCAAGACGAATTTGGTTGATGTTTTCACGCAGCATATCGGCAACTAGCTCATCGGTACGCGGGTCGAGCAGCACTTGCTCAATCACGCGCAGCGCTGTTTCGGTAGTGCCCTCAATGATTTCGTTGTAATAGGGCATGCGTTTAAAGCGGCCGGTTTGTGGGTCATCGCGGAGCTTTTCGCGAATCATATCGCGCAGTTCGCTTTGATTTTCTTCTAATGCCCGGGCGATGTTTCGGGTATAGGTACCTTTCACTAGCACGTCGGC
>CAXIBK010000144.1:0-5254 GCA_964022225.1 uncultured Paraperlucidibaca sp. | reverse complement strand
TTTTCAAATGGCTAGTTTTATTAAGCGCTCCTCCCGCTGAATGCTTAATAAAACTAGCCATTTGAAAAAGACATTATTTAGCACTATCCCCCGCGACGGGTTTAGGCATCATGGCAACCCGCAACCCGTGTTCAGCAAAAGTGGTATTGAGAGTCTATCTTTGACTATGCAACCCATTGTCATCGAGAACTCAAATCATGCAAAAGCCAGCATTATCCCGAACGCAGCAGTTAGCGCTGAAGAAAACGCCACAGCGGAAGCCCTCATCAAACCATCTCAGTGTGGAAAATCCGGCGGTGGATGACTACTCCATGGAGGCGTTGGGGCGGCGGCTTCGGATTGCGCGCATTCGGCGAAATCTGGCGATTTGGGAGATTGCGATGGTGACGGGGTTTAATCGGAATACGATTTCGGCGCTGGAGCATGGCCATGAGGGCACGTCGATGGCGGTTTTGTGGGCGGTGTTGACGTTTTTTAAGCAGCAAGAAATTATGGCGAGTATTGCCGACCCGGATAAAGATGATTACGGCAAATGTCTGGAGGGGTTGATGCGTTCTGGTCGCTCAAAGCCTATCGTGAAGCCATATACGCGGTAGTGACCGTTGTTGGGTTGGTGAATTGCGTGGGGTTAGGCGCGAGTAATGGTGATGGGGTATTGAGCTACTAATGCATCGGCTGTCATTAACGTGAAGCCTTCACACTTTGCCTGTGCAATCAGTAGGCGGTCGAATGGGTCGCGGTGCAGTGGCGGAAGGTCAAGCGCGGCCAGTGTGTGATCGCTGGTGATAGCGAGCTCATGATAACCGTTATCTAAGAGTCCTCTGCGCAGTAGGCGCGGGTCTATTTGAAAGTCGTCGCGCCCAAGTTGAAGCTTTATGGCAATTTCCCACAAGCTTGCGGCACTAAATATGAGCGTATTTTCGGGGTTAGCAAGCAATTGCGCGGCACTTTTGCTGAGGCGCGCAGGGTCTGCGCTGGCCCACAGTATAATATGGGTGTCTAAAAGTAGGTTCATCGCTTAGTTTTCACCAAAAAACAGCGCTTCAATACTTGCCTGAGCCATTGAATCAAAGTCTGCGGGTATGACGGCTTGCCCACTCATGAAACCCAAGCGCTTTTGTTTACTTGGGTCTGGCGCGGTTAGCGCATTGACCTTGACTAGCGGGACGCCTGCTTTGGCAATAATAAAGGGCTCACCTTTGGCTGCACGCTCTACTAAACGCGATAAATGTGTTTTAGCTTCATGCATATTGATAACGTCCATTGGGGCGCACTCGACTAGACTAACTTGACTTAGCTAGTGCTGGCTGGAATATATGGCAACCGCGTGATCCCCTTACTGAGCACTCGCTAAGCGAATTTACACAGAGTTTCATTTTTTATATGGCACACCCGATTAGCAATTGCCAAGATTTGCAGCGTGAAGACGAGTTTTTCATGCGCATGGCGCTGGCGCAGGCGGAAGCAGCGGCGGCGCTGGGCGAGGTGCCTGTGGGGGCGGTATTGGTCGCCAGCGGGGAAGCTGAGTGGGCGGCGCGAGTTATTGCGCTTGGGCATAATTGCCCGATTACGAGTCACGACCCCACCGCGCATGCGGAGATTGAAGTTATTCGCGAAGCGGCAAAAGTGACAAGAAACTATCGACTGGATGGTGCCACGCTGTATGTGACCTTAGAGCCGTGCACGATGTGCGTGGGGGCGTTGGTGCATGCGCGGGTGCGGCGGGTGGTGTTTGCGGCGAGTGAGCCGAAGGCGGGGGCATTAAAAAGTGCGCGGGCGCTGATGGATGCGGAGCAGAGTGGTTATTTTAATCATCGCTTTGAGTGGCAGGGCGGAGTATTGGAAGGAGAGGCATCTGACATGTTGAGTGGGTTTTTTAAGCAAAGGCGCATGAAGCTCTAAATCCAACATTTGGTCATAAAACGCACATTGACCCGAGAGAATGAATTCCGTAAAGTAGCGCGGGTACAGAATTACAACTACTGAGGATTACTCATGAAGAAATTAGCCGCTGTTTTAATCATGGGCGCTATGGCTGGCGTATCGTTTGCCAATCCAGCTCCTGTTGCTGGCGCCGCTGCTGGTGCTGGTGCTGCTGGCGCCGCTGCAGGCGTTAGCGTTGCTGTTACTGTTGCCACTGTTGCCGCCGTTGCTGGTGTTGCTGCAGCTGTTGCAAACAGCAATAGCGATTCGAACACCACTACAAACACCAACCCATAAGATTTGTGTTTGTAGAAAAAAGGCCCCAGATGGGGTCTTTTTTTCGCGTGATTTAGCGTAATAAGCAGGGTTGCTATGCGTAAACTTGTCGGATTTGCCTGTGTTGCCGCGGTGTCGCTGGCTGGCTGTGCCACAAGTGCGCAATTTGGCCCTGCTGTTGAAACCTTCAAGGCGCTTTTCAGCAAGCCTGCCGATGTCACGCTAACGGCAGAAGAGCTCGCCAATTTTCCTTATGCGGCGCAATACATTCGCGTTGCCGATAACCCGCGCGCGACCATCGTTTTGGCGCAGCAGCAGGGCGGCGTTGATTATTACGCTAGTTCTGAGGGCCGTTTGGTCAGTCTTAAGCAGGGTCGCCTCATTGGCACCGATGGCTTTAGCACCGACGCTGCTTTCGTGGATGCATTGCCGGCGCCGCAAGCGGCCATCGATGCCAAAAAGCCGGTGTGCTGGCGGTCGAGCTGGCGTGCTTGGGGTGAGTTGCAGGCCGGGCATTATTTATTGACCGGATGTTTGCAGCCAGTGCAACGCGCCGAGCCAGCCAGCGCGCAAAACGAAGCAGCGCCAGCACTCACTATCGTGAAAGAAGACGTGCGTTCGCCAATCACCGATCACAGCTATAGCAACTGGTATTGGCTAGATGCCGACAATAATGTGGTGAAATCGGAGCAGCAGCTGGGGCCATTGCTGCCGCGCTGGTCATTCGAAACCATACGCCGCGCTGCCGCTCAGCCAGAGCCGCAAGCAACAAAACTGCCAGAAACTTATCAGGCGAGTGTGCCCAAAGGCGCAACGCTCAACGACTTATTGCAATCGCTATTGGCGCAGCCGAACATCGACTGGGCCAATAGTGTGATTTACAGCACCGACCGCGAAGCTGAGCTAAACCAGCAGCGCGATGCCGTAGTGAAAAATCTAGAAGCCTTTGCCAGCTATTGGCAGGGCGAGAAATATTACGGTGTGGCGGCCACGGCGAGCGCCTTGGCAAAAGACATGAGCGGCTGGCGCCTGGCCGACCGCGTGCCAACAGCGGTGCATCCTGCGCGTTTGCTCATATCGCCGCGACACAACTTAGCCCTGCGCGGCACGCACTATGTGATTGAAGCGAATCCAGTGAGCCACCGCGTAGACGTGGCAGGGGCTATTCATCGCGCCAAATTAAACTTCTCGGCAGGTGGGCCATTGCGGCAATTGCGCGACACACCGCTGTGGCGCCCGGGTGCCAATGACGACATGATTTATCGTTTTCCGCGTGCGGGTAAGCCGGTGAAAGTGAGCATTACGCAGGGTTTGAGCGATAGTTTGGTGCTGCCGGGCGAGCGCTTTTTTGTGCCATTTAAGCCGAGTTGGCTACACGGGCCGTTTGCCGATCTTAATGAACAGTTGTTGGCGGTATTTGCGCATAAGGTAGGGGAAGCGAAGTGAAGCCGTATTTGAATGCTCTGGCCCTCACCGCCGCGCTATTTGCCAACACAGCATATGCTGAAGAAGAGGAAGCCAAACCATCCGCCGGCCTAAGTGCCAGCGAGCTAGTGGCTGGCACCACCGCGCCCTTGCCACTCTTTCCCTCATCGCCACCGCCCATCTATAACGACTTCGGCAGCCCCGGCTATTTACAAATGCCGAGTGCGCGCATGGCACCCGATGGCGAAGTGGCATTGACCTTAAACAAAGTTGACCCCTACCTGCGCTACAACCTCAACGTGCAGATGCTGCCGTGGCTCGACGCCACTTTGCGCTATGTGCAAGACAGCAGCGTGACCTTGTTTACTGGCAAAGACAACGTCGATAAAGGCGTGGACTTACGTTTTCGCCTGCTCGAAGAGACCGAAGTTTTACCAGCGGTGGCGTTGGGTTTGCGAGATCTTGCCGGTACAGGCTTGTTCAATGGCGAATTTCTCGTGGCCTCAAAGCGTTTGGGCGACTTTGATTTCACGGCTGGTTTGGGCTGGGGCAATTTAGGTGAGCGAGATCGTTTACGAAATCCATTTTGCTCGGCTGCCGACCGTTTTTGTACGCGTCCGAAAACCACATCGGGCAAGGGCGGCCAGATTGAGTTTAATAAATTTTTTACTGGGCCCATGAGCCCGATTGCTGGCGTATCGTGGCAAACGCCGTGGCAGCCGCTGATCTTGCTTGCCGAAGCCGATGGCAACGACTACAGCAATGAAAATAACCCTGCTGCCTTTGAAGCAGACTCACCGTTTAACTTTGGCGCACAGCTGCGTGTAAACCCTAATGTGGTGCTGCGTTTAGGTTTTGAGCGTGGCAATACCGCGATGTTTGGCGTGGCCATCCACGGCAATTTGAACACCTTGCGCCAGGCAAAGAAAGTAGACCCGATCACTCCGGTCATGCCCACGCCAGAGGCGGTAAAGCCTGAGGCGTCAGCAGGGGCTGAGCTAAGCGTTAGCAATGAAACAGGCACTGAAGCAAGCGCTGCTAACCCCGATTGGGTCGACATAGCGGCTCGCCTGCAGCTAGAAGCAGGCTATCAGGTTAAGCAAATTTCCATATCAAACGACACCGTGCAGCTGCGGGCCGAGCAAACCCGTTACCGCGACGCGCAAGTGGGCCATGAGCGTGCTCTGCGCGTGTTGCAGGCCACTGTGCCCGCGCCTGTGGAGCGCTTTGAGCTAATAGACGCCGTGCATGGCCTGGGCCAAGTCATGGTGGCGGTTGATCGTGATGAACTAGTGGATGCATTAACGCCTAGCGACAGACAGCCCGCCCTTGAGGATGTGCTGAGCCGCGAAGTGCCAAAAGACTTGAGCAATGCAACGGCTGAAAACAGCGAAAACGCAGAAAGCAGCATCGAAACCATCACGCCAGAACAAAGCCCGTGGTCAACAACCCTCACGCCATATCTGCAACAAGGCTTTGGCGGCGTTGACTCCATCTATACCTACGACATTGGCGGCCGTGCCGAGCTGGCGTGGGCAAAAGAGCAAACACTGGCACAAGCCACGGTATTGGCCTCCTTGCTTAACAACTACACCGACTTCACCCAGCTCAACCCCGGCTTCACCACCTT
>CAXIBK010000143.1:0-5261 GCA_964022225.1 uncultured Paraperlucidibaca sp. | reverse complement strand
TACTGAGCTGGCCTCATCTTGGGCCAAACAATATGCGCCTGCAGCCTTCATAGCGGCCATACCTTGTGCGCCATCACGGCCCATACCAGTAAGTAATACCGAGGTCGCATTTTTCCCTAAAACTTTGGCCGCGCTATTAAATAAAACATCTACTGAAGGCCTATGCCTATTTACCTCAGGGCCTTCCGAAAGCACGATTTTGTAGCTACCGCCGGCCACACGCTCAATCAAAATGTGCGCATGACCCGGTGCGATATAAACACAGCCCGGGCGTATCACATCGCCCGCTGCGGCCTCTTTGATATGTACTTCACATTCATTATTTAAACGCGTGGCAAAGCGCTGAGTGAAGCCCTCAGGCATGTGCTGAACAATCAAAACCGGCGGTGTATTGATTGGCAAACCCATGACAAAGCGCTTAATTGCTTCGGTGCCACCCGTGGAAGCACCTAGGCAAATGATATGGTTAGACGGAAACTTTCGTTTCGGATCGACAGTTGGCCTAGCACTTGAAAGCGTTGGCTCAACCCGTTTGAATTGATGCCCTGCTTCCGCTGCATGACGAATTTTCTGTGTAATCTCAATCGCCATTTGATTAAGGTCAGCACGGCCTTTGAGCTGACGCTTACTAATGAAATCCATCGCGCCCAAATCTAGCGCATGCAAGGCCAAGTCAGAATCGGCGTCGCCAGCACTCGAGATCATTAGCACCGGCAATGGGTTTAAGCGCATCAGTCGCTCGAGAAAACTAATACCATCCATGCCCGGCATTTCGACATCCAGCGTCACTACATCAGGCTGAAGCTCGCGAATAAGCTGACGCGCAGTGGCCGTTTCAGGCGCAGTCGCAATCACCCGCATGTCGGGCTGGCGATTAATAATTTCCGATAGCAACAAGCGCATCGCTGATGAGTCATCAACAATTAAGACACGAATAGGTTGTAGCGAAGCAGATGTAGCCATATTAGCGGAAGCCATATGCAATACCTTAATGTCTTAAGTTGGCCCGATACGCCTGTTCAATACGAGCGACTTTAGGATTGTAGTCAGTTTTCATTTTTCGCATCATCACGCGACCACTGTCGGGGAAAAAATACAGCTTCCGAGGGTAAATATCGCCGAGGTTACAGGCGCTGATGGGTATACCGCGCTCTTCCAAATACTGCAGCACAAAGGCGGCGTTATCATCACCAATGTCACTAGCATTAAAACCACGAAGCACTCGCCCACCGCCAAACACTTTTGCTTCTAATGACTGCTTCATTGCGCCTTGGGCAAGCACGCGTTCAATCAAAGTGTCCATGGCAAATTGGCCATAGCGCATACAGCCAATTTCCTCGCCATGCTCATCCGAGCTTGCAGCCAGCATGAAATGATTCATGCCACCGATACGGGTAACTGGATCCCAAATAACCGCAGACACGCAAGAGCCTAAAACCGTGGCGATAATCACCTCACCACTGGCGACAAAAAACTGCCCTGGCATGATTTTAATGATCTCGCGTTGAAACTGATGGTCGAAGAATCGCGAAGTAGCGAGAAACTCCTCACCAACCTCAGCGTCATATCGCGGGCGACGCCGCGGCACAGCCATGACAAATTACCCAATCGACGAGCGAGGGAGTTGGCGCTCGTATACTGTCTTGCCACGTAAGCGGAAAAGATCGTTTAAGTGCAGTAAAGACTCAGAGTGCCCAACAAATAACTGTGACTCGGCATTCATATAGGGGATGAATTTCTCCAAAACCTTTCGCTGAGTTTCTTTATCGAAATAAATCAACACATTACGACAAAAAAGTGCGTCAAAAATGCCTTCGATAGGCCATTGATTATCAAGTAGGTTAAGTGGCTTAAACGTCACCAATTCGCGCACTTCAGGGCGCACACGAACTAGGCCATCATTACTGCCTTTGCCACGCATAAAGTAGCGCAAATACTTAGGGTCTAACTTCTCAATTCGATCTGCGCGATACACGCCAGAATCTGCTTTGGCCAATACGCTGGTGTCGATATCGGTTGAGATAATTTCGACTGGCGGTTTTTTGCCAAAGACCTCTAAAGCCGTCATCGCCAAAGAGTAAGGCTCCTCGCCTGTAGACGCAGCGCTGCACCAAATACGAAATGGCCGGCTTTTGTCTGTGTGCGAACGCATCAAGGACTCAAGGATGGGAAAGTGATACTCCTCGCGGAAAAATGCCGTTAAATTAGTGGTTAAGCTGTTAACGAAGGCTTCCCACTCTTCTGGATTTTTCTCCACTAGTTCTAAGTATTCACTAAAAGTTTGCGTGCCCGTTGCGCGTAAGCGGCGAATGATGCGCGAATACACCATGTCCTGCTTAGTGTCGGCTAAATTGATACCGGCATGGTCATAAATCAACTTTTTGACTTGTCGAAAATCACCTTGACTAAAGGCAAATCCGGCCTCTTTTCCATCAATGGTGACTACGCGCTCATTATTTGCTTTCACGACCCGCATCCCCTTGTTGCGCTGACCACTCTAATGGTGGTCAGCGTCGGAACTCACGACCCGTCTCAGGGTTATGCTCTATTGATTACTTAAAACTCTTCCCACTCATCATCGAGGCGTGCGGCAGTTGAGCCACCCACTGCTTTGGGCTTTGGCGATGACTTGAGGACTGGCGCTTTGCCCACGGTGCGAAATGGCAGGCGCTCTACTTTTCGTGAACCGAAGCCTGAGCGTTCGCGACCATCGATGCGGAACACGCCCACAGCCTCGGTTAGGTTGGTGGATTGATCTTCAAGCGACTGCGCAGCGGCAGCAGCTTCTTCCACCAGCGCGGCGTTTTGCTGCGTAGTTTCGTCCATCGTGGTAATGGCGCTATTAAGCTGCATGATGCCGGTACGCTGTTCTTCCGATGCCGAGGAAATATCATTCATGATCGATGCCACTTGCTGCGTCGAGCTGACAATTTCCTGCATAGTTTGTCCGGCAGTTTCCACCAACTTATAGCCATTCGATACTTTCGTTACCGACTCAGAAATCAACTCTTTGATCTCTTTTGCAGCCGATGCACTACGTTGCGCCAAATTGCGCACTTCACCTGCCACCACCGCAAAGCCACGGCCCTGCTCACCGGCCCGCGCCGCCTCAACAGCAGCGTTTAGCGCCAAGATGTTGGTCTGGAAAGCAATACCATCGATAACGTTAATGATTTCGGCAATTTTGCTTGATGACTCAGCAATAGCTCCCATGGTTGTGACCACTTCGCTAACAACACGGCCACCACGATCGGCAACTTCGGAAGAGTTGCGCGCTAGCTGGCTAGCTTGCGTGGCATTATCGGCGTTATTACGTACAGTATTAGTCAGTTGCTCGGTACTAGATGCTGTTTGCTCCAAGCTTGCGGCTTGCGACTCGGTGCGACGTGATAAATCAGCGTTACCAGCAGCAATTTCTTTGGCCGCTCCATTAATCGCATCAGTCGCTTCTGTAATAGTGGTAATGATGTCTTTTAATTGCGTCACCGTAGTGTTTGCATCAGATTTCATCTGCGCAAAAGTACCCTGATATTCACGATCAATTGTTTGCGTTAAGTCACCTTTAGCGAGCGCATTCAAAACACGAACAACATCCTCCAAGCTCTGACCAGTGGCATCAATCAATTGGTTTAGATTATTTGCCAATGCTAAGAAGAACCCCTCTTTTCCTTTCGTATCAATGCGCTGAGTGAAATCGCCCATGGCTGCAGACTCAACCATATGCGAGATTTGCTGCTCTGAACGAACCTCCGCAGTACGGTCACTCCACTGGCAAACACGACCTAGGTAAGTGCCATCGGTATGCACCACCGGACGTGTGCTTAAACGAATATTGCGGCCAATGAGCATGCCATCAGCTGCCTTCGGCACATCCAGCTTACCGGCGGTAATGCTCTTTAACTCTGGATCATCAAGCGAATCAGTAATCGGTTTTCCCATTAATTTATCAACAGCCTGACCGCTACCTAGAATGTCTTCGAATAAACGGCGCGCCGAGTTATTCATATAAATCAGGTTGTTTTCTTCGTTTGATACAGTGACCGGTGCATTCACGCTAGCCAACGCGAAGCCCATTCGTTGTGCTTCGTCTGCGGCACGACGGGTATCGGCCATGTCATAACGTAATTTGATAAACATCGATTTAAAGGCATCTGTCATCGCGCCTACTTCATCATGACGATCGGTATGCACTAGCAAAGACATATTGCCGTTGGTAATCTCGATCATCTGCTTACGCGCACGATCTAATGGCTTAGTCACCACCGAATAAATGCGATAAAGCAAGAAGGCATTGAGTGCGGCGCCAAGCGCAATAGTAGCGATGATCTCCAGCTGAAGCGCACCGCCCGCTGCTGAGCCCAGTGCTTTGAAGCCAAGTACGCCCCACAATGCTACAGACGCCAAAAACACCAAAATCATGCGGCGTTTTAAACTGATGTCACCTAAACGCTGCACTAAGCCAGCAAAACCAGGCTGCATAAGGCGGCCTTCAGATAATGTGACCTTGCTCTCTTTATTGCGCATTTTGCGATAAAGCTCATCAGTTGCCTCTACCGTTTTGCGATCTGGGCGCGTACGAACGGACATATAACCCGTAATTACGCCATTTTCCCAAATAGGCGCAGCGTTGGCTTGCACCCAATAATGATCACCGTTTTTACAGCGGTTTTTAATGATACCGCTCCACGCCTTACCCGACTTCAGCGTTGCCCAAAAGTCGCGAAACGCCTCCGTGGGCATATCAGGATGGCGCAAAATATTGTGCGGCTGATTAATCAGCTCCGCCTCCGTAAAACCGCTAATTTCAATAAACGTGCGGTTCATATAGACAATATTGCCCTGCTGATCAGCTTTTGAGAGGATGAACTCTCCCTCGCCTAAAAATCGCTCTGTACCCGTTACCGGTAAGTTATTACGCATGATGTATCTCCTTGTTCCAATCAGGCGGCGTCGGCACTTGCCGGCGTCGATGTATTTGTTAATGCCATATCACGGCTGCTCATCAATGCTTCGATGTCCATGAGAATCACCATGCGCTCGTTTAGCGTGGCTAATCCGCGAATAAACTGAGCATCTAAGTCAACGCTACTCAGGCTAGGCGCCTCGCGAATTTCATCCGCTTCGAGCTGAATCACATCGGACACGCTGTCGACGACCACGCCCACCACGCGAGAATTGAGATTAAGAATAATCACCACGGTAAACGCGGTGTAATCGGCACTGCCTAAATTAAACTTGAGGCGCAAATCGATAATCGGGAC
>CAXIBK010000142.1:0-5292 GCA_964022225.1 uncultured Paraperlucidibaca sp. | reverse complement strand
GCTGGCGCTGCATCGGCATTTACGTGCGCGCTTAGCCAACTACGATCCTGAGCAACATTTGGGTGGCGCAGTGTATTTGTATTTACGAGGATGGGATGGCGAAGGTCGCGGCGTGCATATTGAGCGCCCAGATTTTGCGCTAGTTGAGGCTTTAGATAGGCTTTTTGCTGGCGCTGAAACAGCTGTCGATCACGCTACGCAGGCTGCCGAAAAATCAAAAATGGCCACGCAGCAGGCACAGGGAACAGCGCCATGACTCAGCAGACTTTAGACTTCAGCGCAGCAAGCTCAGAGCCTCCAGAAAACGAGCTCGATACAGGCACAGCTCAAGCAGAAAGTCTAAACACTATCACTCCCGAGCAATGGCAGGCCTGCATAGCTGAGCATTGGCTCAGCGAGTTCGACGTTGCCATGGCGCAATGGATTATCCGCCATACAGCCAACGCCCCTGAAGTTTTAGTTTGGCTTACCGCCTTATTAGCTCGGCAAAGTAGCCAAGGCCATGTCCGCCTTGAGCTCGCCGATGTGCAAATTAACCCAGCCCGCTACGGTTTTGATGTGCCCGCCGCCGCGCAAGCAAAGCATTGCTTATTGGCTTATTCGAGCGATGATCTACAGCACCTTCTGCGTCAGTCCAGCGCCGTAGCACAGGCCATCAAAAGCCCGCAGCCCTTAGTGCTCGATGCTGGTGCGCTGTATTGGCAGCGTGCGTGGCGTGAAGAGTGCGACGTTGCCGCGCGACTCAATGAACGTCTAGCGATGACCGTATCAACCGACCAAGACGCGCTTGAGCAGCTCATCAATGGCTTGTTCACTGCCGATGCTGGTAGCCAAGATCAACGTGCTGCTTGCCGCCTGGCGGCCCAGCGCGCACTGAGCGTGATTACTGGCGGCCCAGGCACCGGCAAAACCACGACGGTGGTGCGCGTGTTGGCCATTTTGCAAAGCCTCGCCGAGCGAGCAGGCGAGCCGCCGCTGCGTATTGCCTTGGCCGCACCAACTGGCAAGGCGGCAGCGCGCTTGAGCGAGTCCATCGCCAGTCAAGTAGCCCAGTTGCCGCTGAGCGAAGCGCTCATTAAGCATATTCCCAGCGAGGTTAGCACCGTGCATCGCCTGCTTGGCGTGATGTCGCAAGACCATGGCCAACGCTATCGCCATCATGCCGCCAACCCGCTCGCGCTCGATGTTTTAGTGGTCGACGAAGCCTCGATGCTAGACCTGAGCTTAATGGCTGCATTGATGGATGCCTTGCCAGCGCAGGCACGCATCATCCTGCTTGGTGATAAAGATCAGCTGGCTTCTGTGGAGGCCGGCGCGGTGTTGGCCGATCTCTGTGGCGCTGCAGATCGTGTCAATACCGACGATGTTGCAGTCACTAACCGCATGCCCAATGCGCAAATCCCGGCCCATGTTGCGCAGCTCAAGCAAAGTTTTCGATTTGATGCCCAGCGTGGTATTGGCAAGCTAGCGCAGGCCGTACGCACTGGCGCTGCAATTTCTGCCCCTAACCATGATGACTACGCGCCAGAAGTTCGTCGCATCGATACGCTCAAGAGCTTATTTGCCGGCTACGACGACTATTGGGCCAGCGTGCAGGCTGGAGATCCAGCTGAGATCATCCTGAAAAAATTCGATAGCTTTCGTCTTTTGTGCGCGCTTAGAGAGGGTAGTCATGGCGTGGTCGCGGTCAATCAGAGCTGTGAACGCTATCTGCGCAAGGCCGAAAAAACCTCGTTGTTCGACAAGCCCAGCCCATGGTATGTCGGCCGTCCCGTGATGATCACACGCAATGACTATGGCCTACGTTTAATGAACGGTGACATCGGTATTTGTCTGCCAGCGCCAAGCAGTGGTGAGTTGCGTGTCGCTTTTTGGGATGGAGTTGAGCAAAAAATGCGCTGGCTGCTGCCTTCACGCTTGACCAGCTCAGAAACTGTTTTCGCCATGACGGTGCACAAATCGCAGGGCTCCGAATTTACTAAAGTGGCGATGGTACTGCCTACAACCTTTAGTCCCGTGCTGAGTCGCGAACTCATCTATACCGCGTTAACGCGTGCACGTGATGCAGTGGAGTTATGTATCCCAAATCCGCCGGTGTGGCGCTTGGCGGTGGCTGCGAAAGCCCAGCGCTTTTCAGGGCTAGGCGCGCGCTTGCTGTTTACTTTGTAAATTACACAGGCGCAACAGTCAGAGGTATAAACACTACAGTTTTAACAAGTAGTCGACTGTCAAGTCAGGCACTGCATCCTAAAGTGTTCTCACAGTTTAGGGTGTGAGCCAGGCTATGAAAAAATCAAAGAAAGCGATGTTTACCGTATTAGCTCTATCCGCGGCACTTACTGCTTGTGGTGGAGGGGGCGGTGGCGGAGCAAACCCAAGTGATTCAACAGACTCGGGAGCTAAGACGCCAGTTGTCGTAGCTCCACCAAGTGCGGGCCAGCGTCAAATTTCAGCAGATTGCAGCTTCACGCAAAAAATTGCCGAGCCACGAAACGATAATCTCCGCATTGATCGCGTTAGCTGGCTGCAATCGGTTCAGCTAGATAGCAGCAATGTAGAGAGTCGTTTGGCAGGCGCCAAGGCAGTAAAAATGCGCATTGATGTGTTAGCGGAGAACTCTCCATTAGCACCCATGATTCGCAGCGTGAAGGTGTACAATCCAAGCACATCAAACTGTGTATCGATACCGGTGAGCGCTCCTAGCCGCGTGCCTAGCAGCAGAGACGAGCGCGATCTAGCGACGGCGTTTACTGCTGATATTCCCGCAGAGTTAGTACAGCCAGGCATGAGCGTGTCACTTTGGCTCGATGACACTGTTGGTCGTAGCATCAGTGAAGCAGATGCAACCTATCGAGTTTTGCAGCCACGAGTGGCTCCAGCCGTTACAGAAACTATCCGCATCATCCCCATACGATTATTAGGCACAACTGGTGGGGTGAGTAGCCCTGAAGATATTGCTAGTTTAATTGAGCGCATGTATCCAGTGAGCAAGGTTAACGTTGAATATGCCCCAGTCCTAGATGTGAGTGGTCTGCTGTCTGGTCTGCTTAACGTTGTTGGCAGTTTGCTATCTGGTTCTATTGGCCAAATGCAAAACCTACTCGACACGCTTGATGATCGTTGTGCGGCGCTCAATGGTGGTCAATCGAGTGCACGATCAGCACCAAAATGCATAGGTATGCTGCCTAATAACCTCATCTTTAATGTCGCGAGTGGTGGCGGCCAGGTGGTTGGCCTAGCATATGTTGGCGGCACTACGTTATTGGCTAAGTCTGTTTCCACGGTAGATAACACATCGGTCAGCAGCCCTTATCAGACAAATCATTGGATCAACTATAACGCCATGACATTGGCACATGAATTTGGCCATCTGATGGATCTTGATCATGCTGCCTGCGGTGGCGCAACAGGTATAGATCCACGTTTGTATGATGATGGCGGTTTGGCGGGTGGCGCAGGATATGACGCTGTGCGCGGCGCATATTTCTCCAGCATCGGCACCACTGAATTCGCCGATGTGATGTCCTATTGCGGCAAAGAATGGATGTCTGATCGAGGCTATTTAGCAGCAATGGCTTATCGCGCTGGTAGCGCAGATATTGCCGCTCGTATGGCTGAGAAGCCCAGCCAGTGGCTAAAGATCTCCTTAGGGGCATCGGGTTGGAAAGTGCGCCGTAGCAGTTTTGCACCCAGCACCTTAGTACCTAGCTCTTTAACTTTGCGTGTTAGTAGTGAGCAAGGCCAAGAGGCTTTGGCATTGAGCTCTGCTGTTGTCTCTGAGCATCATGAAGGTGGAAACTATGGCCCGTTTTACATCAACTTAGGCGATCGAGATGTGTCAGCATTGAGCTTAGAGTCTAGCAATGTGCAGCTAGCAAACTGGTCAGCAGATGCGTTGTGAACAATAGTTAAACGATAAATTAGCTTATGAGGTATCCTGTTTGAATAAGAATAATTCAAGCGAGATACCTCATGCGCAGCCATCAACTCAGCCTAATTTTCATTTGCCTTGTATCGTTAGCAGCATGCGGCGGCGGAGGTAGCAGCGATAGGGCTACTGATACTCAAGTTGCTACAACACCTCCCGAAAATGTCTCATCCCCACAAGAGCCTCCAGCAACAACCCCAACACGCATTGATTCTGGCGAATGCCAAGCTACACAAACCATTGCTGGTGCCCGCAATGATGGTTTGCGCATAGATTCCGTGCGTTATTTACAAGTGGTTGAACAAAACGCTGCAAGCAGCAATGCGCTATTGGTTAGCAATAAAGCGCTTCGATTACGAGTCGATGTTTTAGCCAACGCAGGAACATTGACGCCCATTCGCCGCACAGCGCAAGTGTTTAACCCTGTTACTGGCAAGTGCCAAACCTATCCGCTCAACGGCCCCAACTCTTTGCCAAGCCGAGTCGACAACACGCGCTTAGATGACGCTTTTACCGTAGATTTGCCGGCAGAGCTTGTGCAGTCTGGTATGACAATTACTGTCGTTTTAGATGACAGCCAAGGTCGAAGCAGCGCCGAAGCTGCGCAGGCCATTCGTGTATTTAAACCAACCGTAGTTTTGGGCGTAGAGGAGACTATTCACATCATCCCGCTGCGCTTTAAGGATCAAGTAGGTTACGCCACGCCAAGCGCAGTTAAATCGGTTATCGAGCGCACGACAGGAGTTTCTAGTGTGCGTGTGATTACGGAAAATGCGATCTCACCGAAAGCATTTACTGACAATAATGGCTTTTTAATCTTTCAAGGCACGCCAGGCAAATATAACTCCACGCAATTAGGTCGTGCACTGGATGAAGTTGATGCCGAGTGTGATCGCTTGATTGGCCCTCAAACCAGCACTCGCTCTTCGCCAAAATGCTTGGGCGTATTTCCCGATAACGTCAGCTTTTCTGGCGGTGGCCTTGGTAGCTCGGGTGAAATTGTCGGCGTAGCCTATGTCGGCGGCAAAAGTATGATGACGCAGTCGCTGCGAGATAGTGATGTGATCAGTACTACCTCACCTTACACAGCAGGGCATTGGCTAAACTTTCGCGCCGTTACTGTTGCGCATGAATATGGGCATTTACTAAACCTCAATCACGCCGCCTGCGGCACTAGCGGCGGTCGCGATGGTAAGAGCTACAGCGATGGTCGTCTTGGTAGTAACGGCGCTGGCTACGATAGTGCTAGTGATTTCTATTTTAGCGCCAGCGCAGGCGCATCGCAGTTTGGCGACTTGATGTCCTACTGCCAAAAAGAGTGGCCGTCTGACTTGGGCTATCGTGCCGCAGCAAAATACCGCTCG
>CAXIBK010000141.1:0-5299 GCA_964022225.1 uncultured Paraperlucidibaca sp. | reverse complement strand
CCGGCATCGCAGGGCCAGTCAAAGCACGCATCGCTAAACGATCGCGGGCGTACTCTAAAGCACCTTGAAACGAGCCTTCAGCAGCAGCCAAACCTTGGATAGCTGTGCCGATACGAGCGGTGTTCATGAAAGTGAACATGCAGTTCAGACCGCGGTTTGGTGGGCCAATCAAAAAGCCTTTGGCATCATCAAAGTTGATCACGCAAGTTGCCGACGCTTTGATACCCATCTTGTGTTCGATCGAGCCACAGCTAACGCCATTGCGTGTGCCATCCGGCATGAACTTAGGCACGATGAACAAAGAAATACCTTTAGTACCCTTTGGCGCATCTGGTAGGCGGGCTAGCACGATATGAACGATGTTTTCTGCGAGGTCATGCTCACCGGCCGAGATGAAAATCTTGTTGCCAGTGATGGCATAAGAACCATCAGCCTGAGGCTCAGCCTTGGTGCGAATCAGGCCTAAATCGGAACCAGCATGCGACTCGGTCAAGCACATGGTGCCAGTCCATTCGCCCGACACTAGCTTGGTCAAATACACTTCTTTTTGCTCTGGCGTGCCGTGTGCTTCCACGGTGTTGATGGCGCCATGTGACAAGCCAGGGTACATACCAAACGACCAGTTTGCAGTGCCCATCATCTCACTCATGGCAACGCCAATAGTAGGAGGCAAGCCTTGGCCGCCATGAGCCTCTTCAGCGGCTAAAGAACCAAAGCCGAGCTCTACGTATTTGGCATAGGCTTCTTTAAAGCCCTTAGGCGTAGTCACTACGCCATTGTCAAAATGACAGCCTTCTTCGTCGCCAGAACGGTTCAGCGGTGCTAGCTCGCCTTCGCAAAACTGAGCACCAGCTTCCACGATGCTATCGATTAGCTCACGATTGGTTTCGCTAAACTTTGGTAGGCCGGCGTAGAGATTTTCTAAGCCCAGCACATCGTGCATCACAAACTGCATGTCGCGCTGTGGCGCTTTGTATTGAAATGCCATGAGTTATTCCTTTTTGTGTGCGGTGCAATAAGCACAGCATGGGGTTTTATTTAACAGGCTACAGAACACTAAAATACGCTTAAAACACAAGCGGTTCTGACCTGAAGTCTACACAGTGTAGTAAAGATTCCGCCAATGACACAGCACGATATGTGACCGACCATTCACGTTTTCTGTAATTCACTGTATTAACCACAAACTCAGTGTATTGACTCAAATGTCCTATATTCTCTAGGACAAACACTGGTCATTTCAGCTATTGCTGACTGCTCGGTCGTGCTTTAAGGCTTAGAGCGGTCAAATCCAGATGACTAGCGGCCGTTATGGTGTCGCCTTCTGGTGCCCAAGGTAAAACGCCTAGGCATGGCGCAGGTAACCAGCGCTTGAGCGTTTCGATATTATCATCAAGTTTGAGCATTTCAGGATCAATGATATTCGCTACCCAACCAACCAAGCGCAAACCATCTTTTAAAATAGCTTCGGCAGATAGGAATGCGGCGTTGAGCGCACCTAGACGCATCCCGACGACTAAAATCACAGGCACACCTAAGGCCTTCGGCAAGGTGCTAAGCATCTCGCGATCATTAATGGGCACTCGCCAACCTCCGGCACCTTCTATTAATGCAAGATCGGCGCGATGACTCAGGCTGCCGCGACAAAAGCCTGAAAGCTGATTAATGGTTAAGCGTCGACCAGCCTCCGCAGCGGCCAAGTGCGGTGAGCATGCCGCCGGCAATGCAATCGGATTAACTTCTTCATAGCTGAGCTTGATGCTGCTGGCTGCTTGCAACGCTAGGGCATCACTATTGCGCAGACCATCGACTGTGGCCTCACAACCAGCGGCCACAGGCTTAAGGCCAAGCGTGCTAAAGCCAGATTGATTTGCGGCATTAAGCAGCGCGACCGCGACATAAGTTTTGCCGATGTCTGTGTCGGTGCCAGTGATGAAAAATGCCGCCATGCCCTACTCCTAATTACTTCCGATTTTCAATATGCCGAATGTCAAAGTATGGCCGACTAGAGCGCTCGAAACCGCGCGTGCCAAACTTTAAAGGTGAACGGTATACCGGCTGGTTCAGCTGCTTGCTCAAGTCGCTTAATTAGCGATTGAAGGGTCCGCCTCCCTGTCAACCCAGGCTGCGAACTTTGCAGCTGCTGGCTTTTTGGCTTAGCGGTCACACCCATGGCGCGCAAATAGCCAAGCCAATCTGAGGCTGTATCAAAGTAGCGCGTATAGGTTTTTACTGCGTCGTGCTCGCAGACCCAAACTGAGCCTGATGAAGTCGAAGCTAGATTGGTTTGAGCAGTAAAAGCTTGCTGCCATTCGCTAAGTGGTAGCAATAATGCGTCATCGCCCTGCTCACCGTGCAATGGCGCAAGGCTGCCCGCTAGCGGGATGGCCAGTTGCACACAACCATCGCGACGAATGACACGATGCATCTCAGCAGCTACAGCAGTCGGCGCTAGGCACCAATGCAGCGCAAAATGACTGATTATGGCGTCAACGCTATGGTCCATCAGCGGGATGGCTAATGCCGAAGCCACCACGCGCGACAACTTGGCTTGCTGCGGCGCTGTACGCAGCATGGCCTCGCAGATATCTAACGCTATTAATGTTGACACTTCTGGGCAAGCAGCAATCACTGAGGCAAGCTGACCTTGACCAGCGCCTAGCTCTAAAACCAATCCTTGCGCGCGGCACTCAGTCAGCAGGTCATGCATAGAAGCTTGCTGGAGCTCAGAGACGTCAGCATATGTAGTCGCTGCGCGCTGAAAATGCCGAGTAACTGCGCTCTGCCAACTGCTCGAGGTCTGTTTATTTAAGGCCAGCCGAGCATTGCTAGGCTCCATAGCAAGGCAACTCACTAGGCAATATCCATCTCGGCGAATAGCTCACTCACGGCTTGCTCAAATGCCTCGGGCTGGGCCAAGAAAGGCACATGACCACTGCCCTCCAATGTGCGTAAAGGCAGGCCTGGCCGAAGCACGCTCAAGTCATCGGCGACTAACGCCGGTACCAGCTGATCATGTCGACCAAGCAGCACCGAAATAGGTACTTTTAACCCGCTAAATGCCTCGCGCAAATCCATATCGCGCAATAACTGCAGACCTTCGCGCAGCGCGCGTCGCGCCGGCAAGCCATGAAAATACATAATCTCTTGCAGGAATCGAATGTCGGCTTTGGCGCGAGTCGAGCCCATGCATTGCAGGGATAAAAAGCGGATGAGCGTGGCTTCGGGGTCTTCATCAAAAAAATCAGCGAAAGCCGCAAAGGTCTGCGCCGGCATGGCATGAGGCCAGCCCTGAGTTTGCACAAAACAGGGGTTACTGGCGATGAGCATGAGCCCCATGACGCGCTCAGGATGCTTCGCGGCAAATGCCAAGGCCAACTCACCGCCCAGCGACCAACCTAGCCACACTGCATTCTCTGGTGCGACCGCCGCGAGCTGAGCCACGACAGACTCTGGCGTGAGCGTTGCGTTGGGCAATGGGCTGCGGCCCATACCGGGTAAATCAATCACCGTGACGCAAAAGCGCTCAAGCAAAAACGGCACCACCGGATCCCAGACGATTGTGTGCAGACCCCAACCATGCAGTAAGACCACATCGGGTGCGGCACTGCCGAGGGGGCCGGTGCTGTCATAGCGGTCGTGATAGAGCATTAACGCGGTCATAGAAAACTCAAATTGGGTTTGAAAGAAAGCGCGGCGCCAACTCCGCCAATGCATTTAGCAAGTCGGCAATCGCCTCGCTGCTGTGCGCGCTGCTGAGCGTCACACGCAAACGCGCACTGCCCACCGGCACCGTTGGCGGCCGTATGCTGCTAACTAATATGCCGCGAGCGAGCAACTCAGCGCTAAGTTCGTTGGCAGGTGCGGTGTTGCCAATGAGTATCGGCTGGATGGCCGTTTCGCTAGGCATCAGCTGCCAGCCTTGCGCCAATGCGCCGGCACGAAACTGCGTAATATTTGCCTGCAGCTGGTCGCGTCGCCACTGATCATTGCGCACATGCGCAAGCGCTACTCGAGTCACTGCAGCCAAAGCTGGCGGCAATGCCGTGGTGTAAATAGCCGGTCTAGCCAGCTGCTGCAACGCATCAATTAGTACACGTGGGCCGGCCGCAAAAGCGCCATAAACACCAAAGGCTTTACCAAGCGTGCCAATGCGCAACGGCACGGCGTCATTTGCTAGCCAAGCATGGCTGACACTACCCCGCCCCTCGTTGCCAATGACGCCAAAAGCATGCGCTTCATCGAGCACAAATAAGGCGTGTTGGCGCTTCGCCACCAAGACTAAATCGTTCACAGGCGCGATGTCGCCATCCATGCTGAACACGCCGTCACTGACTAGTAGGCGTTTGGAAATGCTTTCGGGCAGGCTCGCCAAGCGCTGTTCAGCCGCGCTGGCATCGGCGTGAGCATAGCGCAGATGTTTTGCGCCCGAGGCCATCGCGCCGTCAATCAAAGAGGCATGGTTTAGGCGATCTTGCACAATGGCATCATGCCGCCCCGCAAGACCGGCGAGCACACCCAAATTGGCTAAATAGCCATTACCAAACAGGAGCACAGACTCCACACCAAGCCAATCCGCCAGTTCTTCACTAAGCGCGGCATGCTCACGGTGATGGCCACAGACTAGGCTTGCCGATCCGGCACCAACGCCAACGCGGCGCACAGCAGCGATCAGCGCCTCTTGCAGAGAGGGCTCAGCAGCGAGGCCTAAATAGTCATTGCTGCAGAAATTTGCCAGCCACTGGCCGTTGCGCCTCACGCGAGTGGCTTGCATAGAATCGATGCCGGCTGGCGATCGACGCAGGCCATCGCGGTCGCGCGCTGCTAGCGTTTCACTAAGCCAACTCTGCCAATTATCCGGCAGCGATGAGGTCATTGCGTTTAGACGCTCACTGTCATTGCATCATGCCAAAGTGGCTTAGCAGCCATGTGCTGAGCAGGCACATACTGTGCCACAACGGGCTGCTCAACTGAGCGCGCAATGTCCGACTCCACCATCGGCCTCAACCCCAAACGCTTAAACAGCATCAAGTCAGACTCAGCCTCGGGGTTGGACGTCGTCAGCAATTTATCGCCGTAAAAAATAGAATTTGCGCCAGCCAAAAAACACAACGCCTGCTGCGACTCAGGCATTTCTTCACGACCAGCAGATAAACGCACCATGCTTTTCGGCATAAGAATTCGTGCCACCGCTATAGTGCGCACAAACTCAAACGGATCAAGATCTTCAACATTGCCCAAGGGCGTGCCTGGAATCTTCACCAATTGGTTAATCGGCACGGACTCAGGTTGCGCCGGT
>CAXIBK010000140.1:0-5326 GCA_964022225.1 uncultured Paraperlucidibaca sp. | reverse complement strand
TACCTAGACCAGCCCATCCGCCTGGAAACCTTGCAGCTCACGCAATTTGGCGAGTTTGGCAGTGACTGGCAGGCACAGGCCTACGGCGGTTATTTGGAATTGATGTTTGCTGGTGTGGGTGGCGAAGTGCTGTATAGGCCACTGAACAGCACCTGGGGCGTGGGTGTGGATGTGAACGTGGTGCGCCAGCGCGATCCCGCTAGCGAGCTGGGTTTGCTTGACTACCAAGTCGAGACTGGGCACGTCACGCTTTACAAAGATATGCCCAATTTCTACGACTTTAGAGTTAAACTCTCGGCCGGCCGTTACCTAGCTGGTGATGTGGGCGGCACAGTGGATATTTCGCGTGAATTTGCCTCGGGCGTGGTGGTTGGTGGCTATTTTGCCAAAACCAATGTGTCAGCCGAGGAATTTGGCGAGGGCAGCTTTAACAAAGGCTTTTATCTGCAAGTGCCGCTAGATCTGCTCACCATTGGCCACACGAAATCTAAAGCGAGCCTAGGCTTTAACCCAATTCAACGCGACGGCGGGCAAAAACTTAGCCGACGCAACAGCTTGTGGTCTAGCAGTGAACTGCGTGGGCCACGCCAGTAAAACCAAACACACAACACGGCGCCACTACTGCTGGCGCTGAGCAATAGCTATGACGTTGCAAGGGTTAGCGTACAACCTTGTGGCGGTAGCGTGTCTTATGAGTTAACACGAAGGTATATGGCATGAAAAAAACCATCCACATGGCGGCCGCTATCCTCGCTGCCAGCGTTATCACTAGCGGTTGCGTATTGGCACCGGGGCAAAACCTGTTACCAAAAAGCTCCAGTCAAGGCGGCGGCGACGAGCCCGGCGTGGAAGTGGTGGTGCGACCCATTACGGGCGATGTGATTGCTGAGCAAAACGATGCGGTCGACACAGAGTTAATGGCCAAACAGCTGGACGAGCTTGAGTCGTTGGAGGTAGAGCCCTATCGCATCGGTGCTGGTGACGTGCTAAATGTGACCGTGTGGGACCATCCAGAGCTAACATCGCCCTCTGGCACCACGCTGAACTCGCCCGAAGCAAACGGCCGTGTAGTGCGTACCGATGGCACATTCTTTTTCCCTTACGCAGGCACCATGCAGGCTGCGGGCTTAACGATCGATGAGTTACGCCGCAGCTTAAGCAGCAAACTGGTGAAATACATTACCAGCCCGCAAATCGACGTTGGCGTTTATCGGTTCGGCAGCCAGAAAGTCTATCTTAGCGGCGCATTTTTGAAATCGTCTGCGTTACCCATTACCACCGTGGCATTGTCGCTGTCTGATGCAATTGGCCAAGCCGGCATTGATTTGGCCAATGCTGATCTTTCCAGTTTGACATTAACGCGAGATGGTCAAGAGTATTTACTCAATCTCGATGCCTATAGTCGTGCCGGATTAAGCTTGGCCAAAGTGATCTTAAAAGATGGCGATCAGTTGCAGCTACCTTACGCCGACCGCAAAAAAGTGTATGTGATGGGTGAAGTGGCCAGACCACAGGCCGTACGCTTCAAGTTAGCGAGCATCAGCCTGGCAGACGCGTTGCTCGAAGCTAATGGCATCAACCAGACCACATCGAAAGGTTCGGCTATTTATGTGTTGCGTGACCGCGCAGGCACTGAAGCAAACTGGCGAGTGGTCGATGTTTATTCACTAGATGCCAACTCACCTGAAAGCTTAGTGCTAGCAGATAAATTCGCCTTGCAAGCCGGTGATATGGTGTATGTGGGTAATGCTGGTATTACCCGTTGGAACCGCGTCATCAGTCAGTTGTTCCCATCGGCTAGCTTGTTACGCACAGGCCAACAGATTAACAACGACTAATCGTGTTCAATCGCATCTTGGTGGTGTGCATAGGCAATATTTGCCGTAGCCCAATGGCCGAGCAGCTGCTGAAAGTGGCGCTGCCGAAAAAGGCCATTAGCTCGGCGGGTTTGGGCGCTTTAATCAACGCGCCAGCCGACGACCACGCGCGAGCGTTAATGTCCGAGCTAGGCCACGACATTAGCGCGCACCGAGGTCGGCAACTAAACGCCGAACTCATTCGCAATGCCGACCTCATATTTGTCATGACGCACAAGCAGGAAGCGCTGCTCACTCAGCAGTTTCCGCAAGCCCGCGGCCGAGGTTACCGGCTAGCGCATTGGGACAAGCAAGACATCGCCGACCCCTACCAAAAGCCGCGCGAAGCCTTCGAGCTAGCGCTGCAGCATATTCAAACTGGCATTGCTTCCTGGCTGCCAAAGCTGCGTTAAGCGCGCAGCAACTCCTCTAAAGATTTAGCAACATACGGCGCTCTACCTATGAACTCAGCAACAAACTACACCCCTCCTGTGCAAACTCAAGACACAGACGATGACGAAATTGACCTACGCGACCTCATCGGTAGCGTGGTGGAAGGGCGTTGGTGGATAGCCGGTATTACCGCCGTAGCCTTTAGCTTTGGTGTGCTATACACCTTAATCGCCACGCCTATATATGAGGTAAACGCACTGGTGCAGGTTGAAGACAGTAAGGCTGGCGGTCTAGGCGCTGTGGCTGATGACTTAGGCGGGCTGTTTGAAACAAAGACTCAAGCGTCTACCGAAATAGAGCTGATCAACTCGCGCATGGTGTTAGGCAAGACTGTTGAAGACCTACACTTAGACATTGTGGCTAGCCCTAAGTATCTCCCAGTAATTGGTAAGCTGTTTGCCGGTAGTGAGCTGCGTAGCATTAACGTGACGCGTTTTGATGTGCCTCGTGCATTGCAAGGTGAGGCCTTTGAACTTATAGCCAATGCAAATGGCAAGTTTCAGCTGATTAGCCCAGATGGTAAGGACCTAGGTTCGGGCCAAGTCAACAAGCCTTTCAGTGCTAGCTGGCAGGGCCAGAGTATTGGTTTATTTGTACGTGATCTTGTTGCCTCTGTTGGCCAAACGTTTACCGTGGTTAAACAAAACCCGTTGCAAGCAATTGCCGGTATGAGCGCTAACTTAAGCGCTGGCGAGCAAGGCAAGCAGACTGGCATGATTAAGCTGACCTACAAAAGCCCAAATGCTGATAAAGCCAGCCAAATACTGAACCAAATTACCAATAACTACTTACGCCAAAACGTAGAGCGTAAATCGGCTGAAGCGCAGCAAACGCTACAATTTTTAGACGACCAGTTGCCCGAAATCAAGCAGCAGCTAGAAGCCGCTGAAGTGCGCTTTAATGACTACCGCATGCGCACTGGCACACTAGACATCAGTAAAGAGGGTGAGTTGTTACTGGGGCAAACAGTGAGTGCAGAAGCAGGTCTGCTGCAACTACAGCAACAGCGTAAAGAGCTACTAGGACGTTTCACTGCCGAGCACCCATCAGTACAGGTGCTGGATAAGCAAATTGCCGCACTGCAGTCGCAACGTGGCCAATTTAATCAGCGGGTAGACAAACTACCCAAGACACAGCAAGAGCTACTGCGCCTCACACGAGACCTGCAAGTAAGCCAAGAGCTTTACACCACGCTGCTAAACAACGCACAGCAACTGAAAGTAGTGCGGGCTGGCACGGTGGGTAATGTGCGCATCATCGATGCGGCGCAGCCAACGCTGCGGCCTGTTGAACCCAAAAAACCATTGATACTCGCCTTGGCGCTGTTGCTGGGTGCCATGTTGGGTGTGGGCTTTGTGCTGCTGCGCCAAGCGCTGCGTAGTGGTGTGAAAGATGCCGCTCAGATTGAGGCGAAAACCGGTGTGTCGGTATTGGCCACGGTGCCGAGCAGTGATGCGCAAGACAAGTTAGTGAAGAAGCTGCAAAAGAAAGGCGGCAACTTGGCCGTGTTGACCCATTACGAGCCAGCTGACTTAGCCATTGAGTCGCTGCGAAGCTTGCGCACCAGTCTGCACTTTGCCTTGGTAGATGCCCCAAACAACCTGCTCATGATTACTGGTCCCGGTCCAGCGGTGGGTAAATCGTTTTTGAGTGTGAATATGTCTGCGCTAATTGCGAGCACAGGCGAGCGCGTGTTGCTTATCGATGCCGACATGCGTCGTGGCTATTTGAATGAGTATTTTGGCGCAGAGCGCAAACATGGCTTGTCTGAGCTAATTGCCCAAGGCTTAGAGGCAAGCACGGTGATTCGTGCGAGTGGCTTAGAGAACTTCGACTACGTATCTACCGGTGAGTTACCACCAAACCCTGCTGAATTGCTACTGCACCCTCGCTTTGAACAATTTTTGAAAGACATGGAAGCGAAATATGACCGTGTCATCATCGACAGCCCGCCAGTGATGGCGGTAACGGATGCGGCCATTGTTGGGCGGCATGCTGGCGCTACGTTGTTGGTAGCGCGTTTTAACCAAACTCAGTTGCGAGAGATTGAGTTGTCGTTGAAACGCTTAGGGCAGGCTGGAGTGAGCGTGAAAGGTGTGCTGCTAAACGCGGTAACGGCAGCAGCTGGCGGCTATGGTTACGGCTATAAATATGGCTATGCGTATAAATATGATCAGCGCAAAGGCTAAGCAGTAAAAGATTAGATTAACAAAGGATTTGAATTAGGTATGAAGCCAGAAAATATCAAATTAGCCATATTAGGCTTGGGCTATGTGGGTTTGCCATTGGCTGTTGAGTTCGGTAAAAAACGTTCAGTACTTGGTTTTGACATCAACACGCAACGCATCGAAGCATTAAAGCAGGGCGTAGATAGCACACTTGAAGTAACGACTGAAGAAATGAGCGAGTCGGCACTGCTTAGCTTCAGCGCCGATGTAGCCGACTTAAAAGCCTGCAACGTATTTATCGTCACGGTGCCAACGCCAATCGACGAGCATCGTCAACCAGACTTAACGCCATTAATTAAGGCCTCAGAAACTATTGGTAAGGTGCTGAAGCAAGGCGACATCGTGATTTACGAATCCACGGTGTACCCCGGTGCCACTGAGGAAGACTGCGTGCCAGTCTTGGAAAAAGTATCTGGCTTGAAGTTCAACGTAGACTTTTTTGCGGGTTACAGCCCAGAGCGCATTAACCCTGGCGATAAAGAACACCGGGTCACTACCATCAAAAAAGTGACTTCTGGTTCAACGCCAGAAATAGCCAATGTGGTGGATGCGCTTTATAACGAAATCATCACCGTGGGCACGCATCAGGCACCGAGTATTCGCGTGGCTGAGGCGGCAAAGGTTATTGAGAATACGCAGCGTGACGTGAACATTGCGTTGATCAATGAGTTGGCATTGATCTTTAACAAACTTGGCATTGATACCGAAGCGGTGTTGCAAGCAGCGGGCACCAAGTGGAACTTTTTGCCATTTCGCCCAGGCTTGGTTGGCGGGCACTGCATTGGTGTG
>CAXIBK010000139.1:0-5418 GCA_964022225.1 uncultured Paraperlucidibaca sp. | reverse complement strand
CACCACTCAATGTGCCAGACATTCACTACGTGCCAATGTCGGCACTGCTGGGTGAAAATGTGGTCGATACCGGCAGCAATATGCCGTGGTATAGCGGTCAGCCTATGCTCGCATTATTAGACGCGCTGCCCATTCAGCGTGACGCAGCACTGAATGCCATGCGCCTGCCCGTGCAATACGTGAATCGCCCCAACCTCAACTTCCGTGGCTTCTGCGGCACGCTAGCGGCTGGGCGAGTCACACCGGGCATGGCGATTAAAGCGCTGCCATCAGGTAAAACCTCGACGGTGAAATCGATTGTGGTGTGGGAAGGTGAATTGCCAGAGGCACATACTGGCCAAGCCATCACGCTCACGCTCAATGATGAAATCGATATCTCACGTGGCGACATGATTGTAGCCGCCGATGACACACTGACCATGGCGCATGGCTTTGAAGCGTATCTGGTATGGATGCACGAGCAGCCCATGCAAGTGGGTAAAACCTACGACTTCAAGCTTGGCACCACCTTCACCAGCGGTCGTGTCACCGAAATCATCCATCAGATTGATGTCAACACACTAGCCACTAGCCCTGCTGAGCAATTAGCACTGAATGGCATCGCCCTATGCCGCGTGCAATTGACTCGCGCCGTCGCCATCGATGCTTATAAAGACTGCCATGCCACCGGCAGCCTCATCGTCATCGATCGCCTCAACAACATCACCGTTGGTGCCGGCATGATCAGTGCTCGTCTGGATGCTGGACATGATCATGACACGCTAGCGCTAGTAACCGCGGGTGATCGCGCCCGTCGCTTAGGCCAAGCCGCTGTCCGCATCGTCATTGAGGCGAGTGGCGCACAGGCTCTAGCTGAGCACGTCGAATCGGCACTCTTCCAAGCAGGCGCACTGCCGGCCATTGCCAGCGAAAGTGCCGCTGTTCATGCGCTACAAGCCGCCGGTGTGATTGTGATTGTGCCAGAAGAAGTCGTTGGTGAACGCAGCGTGCGCGTGCGTGACGCCGGCACCAGCATTGCGCCACAGCAGCTAGCCACTAGCAACCCTGCTGCTGCCGCACAGATTGTGGCACTGCTGCGCGAACAGCAGCTGCTAGGATAAATCGATGCTCACACTGATTGGCATTAAGGCCTGTGACAGCATGAAAAAAGCCGTGGTGCGCCTAGAGGCAAGCACCACGGCCTACCACTTTCGTGATCTGAAAAAGCAGCCGCCTAGTCATGATGAAGTGCTGCGTTGGTACGCGCTTGTTGGCGAGCCATTGCTCAATAGGCGCGGCACGAGCTGGCGCAAGCTCGACGCCGAACACCAAGCACTAGCGGTCAGCGCCGAAGGCATTGCCGAGCTGATTGTGGCCAATCCTAGTTTGATCAAACGCCCGCTACTCGATGACGGTAATCAAGCTAGCGTTGGTCTCGACAGCCCACTTCTTCCCTAGCCGCAGCGGCGCTCTGGCGATTTATCTGGCGCCGTGTCATCGTTTCCAAGTCGAAATCGTCTTCTAGTAGATCAATTCATCTTGGAGTACTTTATGCCCTCGCTCGCCGCCACACGCTTAAAACCTATCGGTCTTGCCCTGCTGATGGCAACCGTCTCACTCCCAAGCTGGGCCAACGATAAGCTGCCCATGCAGCGTGTGGACTTTCAAACAGAGGTCTCACGCGTATTAGCCAACGATCTGCTCAGCGCCAAACTGACCATCGAAGCCAATGATAAAGACCCGGTAGCGTTGGCGAAAACGTTGACCGAAGCAATGAATCTAAGCTTAGCGAAAGCAAAACTTTATAAAACCGTGAAAGTCAGCACCGGCAACCAAAGCAGCTATCCGGTCTATACCCGTGAGCAAAAAATTGAAGGCTGGCGTGGCCAAGCCACATTGGAGCTTGAGTCGACCGACTTTAAAGCCGCGAGCGAGCTGATTGCCAAGCTTCAAAGCCACTTACAGTTGCGCAGCATTGACTTCACTGTGGCGGAAGACACACGACGAGCGCTAGAAGATACGCTCACGCAAGAAGCCATCACCGCCTTCCGCGACAAAGCCGCGCTGGTGACTAAGTCTTGGGGAGCTAAGCACTACGACTTAGTGCAAATGAGCATAGGCTCAACTGGCAATGACTATCGCCCACCGATGATGATGCGCGCGATGGCCATGAAAGTAGAGTCCGATAGCGTGCCTGCGCAGGATATGGCCGGAGGTGAGAGTCGCGTGCGCATCACGGTCAATGGCAGCATCGAGCTGCAGCGCTAAACCACATTGATGCAATAAAAAAACGGCCTGATGGTTTGCATCGAGCCGTTTTTTTTGGCGCTGAGCTTGTGAATTTCGTGCCCGATAAATCAGTAGCGATGCAGCGCCAAAAACAACCAAGTGTCACGGTTGCGTGCTCGGAAGCAGCCATCCGCCTCGAGATAGGCCACGGATGCCGCGGCCAACTCCCAGGCCATCGCATCATCCACAGCAAATGCTTCCGTGTCTGCGAAACAGTCGTAATCGGTCACAGCTTGCAGATTTTTCAACACCTCAGCACTGTCGCGCGCGGCTTGCGGCAGTTTGCTATTGGCCCATGACCATTTCCAAGTTTCTTGCGCCGCAGCATACGTGCCGATGGCCGTCACACCAAAACGCAGACGCTCACCTGAGCCATCATTAAAGTGAATTTGCGTGACTGCCGCATCGAGCTGCCAACTTAGCTCGGCGAAGTCCGCATGCTCGGCAACGATGGCTGCTTGCTTAGCGGCAAGAGCCTGAGTACAGGCGGCTAAATAGGCGTCAAACTGCTCGTCATTCATCGCGCCGCAAGCTCCGCTAAAAGTGCGTCGCGGCGTGCGTTTTGCATCAAGGTTTTCATCTCTCTAACGGCATTGCCCAAGCCGCTAAACAGGGCATGCGAAATCAGTGCGTGGCCAATATTAAGCTCATGAAACACAGAGATTGCCGCGATAGCTTGCGTATTGTGATAGTGCAAGCCGTGGCCGGCATTCACCATTAATTTACCGGCTGCGTACTCTGCCGCATCACGAATACGCTTGAGCTCAAATGCCACTTGTTCCGGCGTTTGCGCATCGGCATAAGCACCAGTGTGCAATTCAATCGTTGGCGCACCAGCACGAATGGCCGCATCTATTTGTGCCGGCTCTGGATCGATAAACAGCGAAACATCCATGCCTTGACGCCCTAAACGCTGGCAGGCGGCCTGCACACGATCAAAGCCGGCGATGATGTCCAAACCGCCTTCAGTGGTCAGCTCTTCGCGCTTTTCTGGCACTAGGCAGATATTGGCGGGCTTAATTTCTTCGGCGAAGCAGAGCATGGCTTCGGTCACGGCCATCTCTAAATTCATCCGCGTTTGTAAAAGCTGCGATAGCAAACGCACATCGCGCAGCTGAATGTGGCGAGCATCTTCGCGTGGGTGCACGGTAATGCCATCGGCGCCATGTTCTTCGGCCACCAAAGCGGCATAAACTGGCTCGGGATAACGCGTGCCACGGGCTTGGCGCAGCGTTGCCACGTGATCAATATTCACGCCCAATAATACGTCGCTCATGTTGGCATCTCCGGCTTCGCACTGGCCTGCAGTGCAGCAAATAAATCTCTACTTTTCAATGGCTTGTCGCCTAGCAACGGCGCTAAGGCACTACGATACAAGACCTTAGCCAAGCGCAGGCGGCTAGGCGTCGATAAATCCTCCGCATGCACCGCTAAAATATCTTCGCCCAAACAGGCGCCGCGCTGACCTTCACGCGCTGGCAACCAGCCGTGCTCAGGATAGTACTGATAATACTGCTGCGCCTGCAGTGGCTCGCCGCTTTCGGCCTCGCTGGTATTGCTTGCCCATTGCCCCATGCTTTCGAGCAACTGACGCTCAAAGCGGCGCAAAATCGGCGCAATGGCATCGGCGTCGGCCACTTCAAGCTCACTGAGCTCACCCAAAGCACCGGCATAGGCAATAAAAAGCTCGGGCTGCGCTAGCTCGCGCGGTAATAAACGCACCAACAGCTCATTCAAATAAAGCCCTGAAAACAGCGCCCCGCCCTGCAACGACAACGCTTGTGATGTCGCCTCTAGCGCGGCCACTGCACGCAACTCGCCTTGACCGGCGAGCTGAATAAAGTAAGGCTGGAAAACGCTGGGAACTTGCTGCCCTTTACGCCGCACACCGCGCGCAATGGCAGTAATACGACCAAATTCAGGCAGAAATAAATCCGCCAAGACACTGGTTTCGCGATACGCGCGTGCATGCAATACATACGCTGGATACCAGGCCTTTGCATTCATGATTAATCGCTGCTGTAGCCTAAGCTCTTCAATGCGCGCTCATCATCGGACCAGCCGCCTTTCACTTTCACCCACAGCGATAACATGATTTTGCTATCGAACATTTTCACCATGTCTAAGCGAGCCTCGGTGCCAATAAGCTTCAAGCGACTGCCGCCATCGCCAATGACGATTTTCTTTTGGCCTTCGCGCTCGACCAAAATACAAGCCGAAATACGCAGCAGTTTGCCTTCCTTTTTGAACTCTTCGATTTCCACCGTGAGCTCGTAAGGAATCTCTTCACCGAGTTGGCGCATGATTTTTTCACGAACCATTTCCGCCGCTAAGAAACGCTGCGAGCGATCGGTGATTTGGCCTTCATCAAAAAATGGTGGCGACAATGGCAGGCGTTTGCCAACCGCAGAGTGCAGCTCTTCTAAGTTATGACCGCGTAGCGCCGATACTGGCAGCACATCAACAAACTCCATGCGCTGCGAGAGCTTCTCAATCAAAGGCAAGATCGCGGCTTTGTCATCCACCGTATCGACTTTGTTGATCACCAAAATCACTGGCAGCTTCGATGTTTTCAGCTTTTCCAGCACTAGCTCATCATCCGTCGTCCATTTCAATGCATCGATGACAAACAGCACCACATCGACATCACGCAATGCGGAGGTCGCCGCACGGTTCATATAGCGATTGATGGCTTTACGCTCTTCACCATGAATGCCTGGTGTGTCGACGTAAATCACCTGAACATTGTCGCGACTCACAATGCCTAAAATGCGATGGCGCGTGGTCTGCGGCTTACGCGAGGTAATAGAAAGCTTTTGCCCCAAAATATGGTTGAGCAAAGTCGACTTGCCAACATTGGGCCGCCCCACAATAGAGACATAACCGCAGCGATAATCGCTGGCGTATGCTTTCGAGCTTTCGCCGCCGCCAAAAAAGGCATTAATGACATCGTCATTGGCCATATTACTGTCCTGATGCGGGCTTAGTTTGCCCAGTACGTAAGCCCAGTTTCGAGGGCGGTAAGAGCTTTTGCAAAGCGACATTCGCCGCTTCCTGCTCAGCAAAACGGCGGCTCACGCCACTGCCTTCGGTGCTAAATGCGGGCTGTGTAGGGCTAATTTGCGGCACATCACAGCGCACTTGAAAAAA
>CAXIBK010000138.1:0-5462 GCA_964022225.1 uncultured Paraperlucidibaca sp. | reverse complement strand
CCTTTTTCGAAGTCGACGCGGTAGTGTTTGCCATCTGAACGCAACTTAGGAATGGCTATATCGTCGCGACTACGGCTGTGATTGAGTAATACTGCAAGGCGCAAAATTAAGGTGAGTTGAAGTAACTTATCGCCACCGGCATTACGCAAAGATTCTATGTTTTCATTGCGCAAACGACGGCGGTGCGAGCCGACCATTAGTGATAAAGCTTCCTGTTCGGGGTTAGAAAACCCAGCCAAGTCGGAGTGCAGCAGTAAGTATGCGCCGTGCTTATGATAGCCAGTATGTGAAATTGCTTTGCCAATCTCGTGCAGCTGAGTTGCCCTGAGCAAAATGCCTAGGTGGTCTTCATCAAATTGAAGCGGAGCCTGGAGCTGATTGAAAAGTTCGGTTGCCGTGTCGCAAACGCGCAAACTGAAGTCGCGGTCTATGCCATAACGCTGCTGTAATGAGTCTATGCTTCGGTCTCGCACATCACCTTCCCCATATCGTCCTAGCATGTCGTAGAGCACGCCTTCTCGCAGTGCGCCATCCACAAAAACCAGTGTGTCGATATGCAATGCCGCAAATAACGCACTGACAATGGCAAAGCCTGCCGGTATTAGTAGGCGTCGATCTTCTTTTAAGCTTGGCAGATCAAGCTTGTGAATCTCATCGACGCTAAGAATTAAGTCGCGCAACTTAGGAATGGCATCAGCAGGAATATGTCCCTCCGATGTTCCCCAGCCGAGGCTACAAATCACATTGCGCATTGCCTTCATCGTGCCCGATGAGCCAGCGGCAACATCCCAGCCGAGATCGCGATAGTTGCGTGCAATGGAGGCTAGCTCTTGGCGAGCACTCGTCGTGGCGCGATTTAGTGCCTCCGGGCTGATGCGGCCATCGCCAAAAAAGCGCTGGCTGTAGCTCACGCAGCCCATGTGTAATGACTCGGTGAGCAAGGGCTCATGGCGCTCGCCGATTATGAGCTCGGTTGAACCGCCACCAATATCGATGACTAAACGTTTGCCTTGGCCGGCCATGGTTTGCGATGCACCGATGTAAATTAAGCGTGCTTCTTCGCGACCAGCGATAATTTCAATGGGTCGTTTCAGTACTTCTTGTGCAGCTAAAGTGAAGCGACGAGCATTGCGAGCGACGCGCAAGGCATTGGTTCCAACTATGCGCAAATGGTCTGGTTCAACGCCGGTTAGGTGTTGGCTAAAGCGCGACAAGCAGGCCAGCGCACGCTCGATTGCCTCGTCGCTAAGCATTTGATTTTCATCAAGGCCGGCGGCTAATTGAACTTTCTCGGACAGGCTTTCGGTAAGACGAATAACGCCATGGTCTAAGCGTGCAACGGCTAAGTGAAAGCTGTTTGAGCCCATGTCAACAGCGGCTAATAAGCCATCATTTAAAGGTTGGCTACGCAGCATTGGCGTACTCCTTGTGGCTTATCAATTAATATAAGCAGAATTCGTAATTGTAACGCAGCATGAGTCACTTGCATGACTTTCTCGTCCGTGTGTTAGTATCAATGAGTGATTAATCCCTACTTTCTGACGGAGTGCCATGATGAGCAGTGAGCTGATCGTCAACACCAGCGACGCCAATTTTGCCGCCGACGTATTACAATCCGATGTGCCAGTATTGGTTGATTATTGGGCGCCATGGTGCGGTCCATGCAAAATGATTGCCCCAGTGCTAGATGAATTAGCCGGTGAATATCAAGGCCGGGTAAAGATCGTCAAAGTCAATGTTGACGAAAATGCAGCAACTGCTGCCAAGTTTGGTGTGCGCGGCATTCCAACCCTAACGTTGTTCAAAAATGGCGAAATCGCTTCGACAAAAGTTGGCGCATTATCAAAATCGCAGTTGACAGCGTTTATCGACTCCTCTATATAAGTTTTATCGGCGATGGCTGCATTCCGCACCGTCGCCTCGTTACAGCCTAGATTACTCTTAAACCGTTCCCCACGACCTCCAGCCAATCCTTGTTGTGCTGCGCAGTGACTTCCTGCTGAACGACCTCAGCCTCGCATTGGCCATTAGAGTAACTAGGGTACTCTCACCCCTCAATTGACAGCACGGTATGAATCTCACCGAACTCAAGAAAATGCCGATAGGCGAACTCATCAAAATTGCGGAATCCATGGGCCTAGAAGGCATGGCTCGCAACCGTAAACAAGACATCATTTTTGCCATTTTGAAAACACACGCTAAAAACGGCGAAGAAATTTTTGGCGATGGCGTCTTAGAAATTCTTTCCGATGGCTTCGGTTTTTTACGCTCAGCGGAAGGCTCGTATTTAGCTGGCCCCGATGATATTTACGTAAGCCCATCACAAATACGCCGCTTCAACTTGCGTACTGGCGACACAATTGCAGGCACCATTCGCCCGCCTAAAGAGTCAGAGCGCTACTTCGCGTTATTGAAAGTGAATCAAATTAATTTAGACGCACCTGAAAACGCGCGTAATAAAATTTTATTTGAAAACTTAACACCACTTTTCCCAACTCAGCGCCTAGTCATGGAGCTGGGTAATGGCTCTACCGAAGACTTAACGGCACGTACCATCGATTTGATATCACCGTATGGTAAAGGTCAGCGCTCACTGATTGTGGCGCCGCCGAAAGCAGGTAAAACTATGTTGTTGCAAACTTTGGCTCAGTCCATCGCGCGTAACAATCCTGAGGCCACACTCATTGTGCTGCTGATTGATGAGCGCCCTGAGGAGGTCACTGAGATGCAGCGCACTGTGCGCGGTGAAGTCGTTGCCTCGACCTTCGATGAGCCACCAGTTCGCCACGTACAAGTGGCTGAAATGGTCATCGAGAAAGCCAAGCGTTTGGTTGAGCATAAAAAAGACGTGATTATTTTGCTCGACTCTATCACGCGTTTGGCTCGTGCCTATAACACGGTAATTCCTAGCTCAGGCAAGGTGCTTTCCGGTGGTATTGATGCGCATGCTTTGGAGCGTCCAAAGCGCTTCTTCGGTGCCGCACGTAATATCGAAGAAGGTGGCTCACTGACGATTATTGCTACGGCATTGATCGACACTGGCTCGAAAATGGATGAGGTCATCTTTGAAGAGTTCAAAGGTACCGGCAACCATGAAGTTAACCTTGACCGTCGCATCGCTGAGAAGCGCGTGTTCCCGGCCATCAATATCAAGAAATCAGGCACGCGTCGCGAAGAGCGCTTGATTGGTGATGATGAGCTGAAGAAAGTTTGGATTTTGCGCAAGCTACTGCATCCAATGGATGAAATTGCCGCCATCGAGTTTTTGCTCGATAAGCTTAAAGACGTGAAAACCAATGACGAATTCTTCGACATGATGAAGCGTAAATAGGTTATTTCGCATGCGCTATTTGAGCAGCCTACCCACCGAATTGCCGAGTAAAACCCCGAGCTGGTACGAGGTTTTAGCTGAGGCGCGTGTAGGTATAGAGCTGCTTGATGGCCTGCGCCTTAAAAAGCGCCTGCACAATAATCTGCCGCGTGGCGATGAGCACGGAAAGGCTCATCCTGTGATGCTGCTGCCAGGCTATGGTGCCAGCGAACGCGCGATGCAGATGCTGGCTAAGCGCCTCGAAGCATTGGGCTATGTGGTGAAGCAATGGGGCCAAGGTAAAAACCATGGCGCAGTGCATAAGTTGGTGCCACCGCTAAAAGCTCGTATTCGCGAATGGTCGGCGCAGTTAGGCCAACCCATTAGTCTTATTGGCTGGTCTTTAGGCGGTTACATTGCGCGCGAATTGGCCCGTGATTTGCCGGCTGAAATTGCCGGTGTGGTCACGCTAGGCTCGCCAGTTGTTGGCGGTCCGAAGTACACGCTAACGGCAAAGCAGTACGTGAAAATGGGTTTTGATCTTGATGCGATTGAGCGTGACATTGCCGCGCGAGACAGTGTCCCGATTCAGTGCCCGATGACGCTTATTTTTAGTCGAGTTGATGGCATCGTAAGTTGGCCGGCGACTATCGACCGAGTCACGCCGCACGCGCGTCATATGGAGGCAAGTTGCTCACATATAGGCATGGTGCTTAGCCCGAAGGTATTTCGCCAAATAGCCAAAGCGCTGGCGGACCAGCGCGAAAGCTTAACGAGCTAATTTCTGTAACTGTAGGGCGTTTAGCGCGGACGCCTTGGTGCACGACTGCCATCATCACGCGGTGGTAATCCCGTGTGCTGTGTCTGAATTTGCCCTTTCTGCGGCGTACGCCCTGATGCGCGTGACTTCTGCGGTTGCACCTTCACCGACACACCTTCTGTCGTGCTGGTATTTTTCTTGCGCGGACTAGCATACTGGCCATCGGTCGCTGGTTGCCAAGTTGGGATCAAATGCTGTTTGCCGTTGCCAATAAGATCGGCACGACCCATCGCTTTTAATGCCTCGCGCAGCAATGGCCAATTGTTGGCATCGTGGTAGCGTAAAAATGCTTTGTGTAGGCGTCGACGTTTATCGCCCTTCACAATTTCCACTTCCTCCGAATTACGAGTGACCTTACGTAGCGGGTTTTTGCCGCTGTGATACATCGCTGTGGCTGTGGCCATGGGCGATGGATAGAATGCCTGCACTTGATCGGCGCGGAAGCCATTTTTCTTTAACCAAATGGCTAGGTCCAGCATGTCTTCATCGGTAGTGCCGGGGTGGGCTGCGATGAAATAAGGAATGAGAAACTGCTCTTTACCCGCCTCTTTCGAGAATTTATCGAATAGCTGCTTAAAGCGATCATAGCTGCCGATGCCGGGTTTCATCATTTTCGATAAAGGCCCTTCCTGCGTGTGCTCTGGGGCAATTTTCAGGTAGCCACCCACATGGTGAGTGACCAGTTCGCGCACATATTCAGGTGATTGCACGGCGAGGTCGTAGCGCAGGCCGGAACTAATCAAAATCTTTTTCACGCCCTTGAGTTCACGGGCTCGACGGTAGAGCTTGATCAGCGGGTCATGATTGGTGTTGAGGTTTTCACAAATGCCGGGATAAACGCAAGATGGCTTGCGGCAGGCAGCCTCGATCACCGGGCTTTTACAGGCTAAGCGATACATATTGGCAGTTGGCCCGCCAAGGTCAGAGACAACGCCGGTGAAGCCCGGCACATCGCGCATTTTTTCCACCTCGCGGATGATCGAGTCTTCCGAGCGGCTTTGAATAATGCGGCCTTCATGTTCGGTAATAGAGCAGAACGTGCAGCCACCAAAGCAGCCGCGCATGATGTTGACCGAAAAGCGAATCATCTCGTAGGCCGGAATACGTGCGCCCTCATAGGATGGGTGCGGCACGCGGGCATAGGGCAGGTCGAAGACGTAGTCCATCTCTTCGGTAGTCAATGGGATGGGCGGTGGATTGAGCCACACGTCATTTTCGCCGTGGCGTTGAACCAGTGCGCGGGCATTGCCGGGGTTGGTTTCCAAGTGCAATACACGGTTGGCGTGCGCATAGAGCACGGGGTCGGCTTTAACCTTCTCATACGATGGCAGG
>CAXIBK010000137.1:0-5499 GCA_964022225.1 uncultured Paraperlucidibaca sp. | reverse complement strand
GCTGTACCAGGTGCATTTGTGGAAGGGTACAAGCGCACTAATGTGCATCAGGCTCAAATCACAGCGACCCAAACATTTGGTCGCTTATTCGGCTCATCACAAGTGATTGGTGTTGCTGAGGTGGGTTATGCGTACCTAGATTTGCCCAGCGGTTTGGATTTTAATGGTACGGGCTTAGATTACACAACTTCGGCAGCTGCGGGGCCAGACTTTACTAACAAAGGGATTATGACGCGTAACTCTTACGGTTACCGTGCTCTAGTCCGAGCTACTTATAATAATGCTCTTGGGGCCATTAACCTGACTCCTCGTATTGCGTTTTCGCATGATGTTCGCGGTACTAGCCCAACGTTTACGCAGGGCAATAAGGCAGTAAGTGTTGGAATCGGCGCTGATTACCAAAGTAAATGGCAAGCAGATCTATCCTACACCAACTTTTTTGGCGGTGAGCAGATCACGCAAGCCAATACAGTCGGTGGGTCAGCAGTCGTACTACCTGTCTCTCAGTCCACTACTAATGCTCTTTCGGATCGCGACTTCATCGCTGCCTCCGTCAGCTACTCCTTCTAATCTAACTATAAGAGCGAGAAGACTTTTATGAAAAATATGACAAAACATCTACTGGCCGCTGCGATTGCAGCGACTGTGGCCATGCCGACATTTGCGGCGGTGAGTGCGGATGAAGCAGCTAAGCTGGGCAAGTCGCTCACGCCAATGGGCGCTGAGCAGGCCGGCAATGCGGCGGGCACTATTCCGGCGTGGACCGGCGGTTTAACTTCGGCGGGTGCGGGTTTCAAAACGGGTAACCATTACAAAGACCCGTACAACGACAAGCCGCTATTCACCATCACGGCCGCAAACGCAGCTGAGTACAAAGACAACCTAACGGCTGGTCAGTTAGCGATGCTGAAAAAGTACCCAGATTGGAAGCTGGTCGTTTATCCAACCCGTCGCAGCTCATCGTTCCCCAAAGGTCATTATGACGAAACCATGGCTAATGCCACGCGCGCCACACTGACCGAAGGCGGTAATGGCATCAAAGGCACCGATGGTGGTGTCGCATTCCCCATTCCAAAAAATGGTTTGGAGGTTATTTGGAACCACCTAACGCGTTATCGTGGTGAGGCATATGCCACAAACTGGAGCCAAGCGGCCGTTACGCGTGACGGTTCGTACACGCCTGTACGTTTCGAATATGAGTTTGAGTTCCACTACGGCAGCTTAACCAAGCCAAAAGCGGAGCGCGAACCGAACAAGCTATTCAACTTCTTGCAATCAGTGACCGCGCCTGCTCGTCTGGCCGGTAACATCCTGCTAGTGCACGAATATGCCGACCAAGTGAAGGATCCACGCCGCGCTTGGACTTATAACCCAGGTCAGCGTCGTGTTCGTTTGGCACCAAACGTAGCCTATGACAACCCAGGTACCGCAGCCGATGGTTTGCGTACCAACGATGATTTCCAAATGTTTAACGGCGCCACTGACCGCTACAACTGGAAACTCGTGGGTAAAAAAGAGATCTACATCCCTTATAACTCGTACAAAATCAGTGGCAATGAGCTGAAAATGTCGGATGTGCTGAAGCCTGGTCACATCAATCCTGATGCTGCACGTTATGAGCTGCACCGCGTGTGGGTGGTTGAAGCAACGCTGAAGCCAGGCACTAGCCATGTCTATGCCAAGCGCACCTTCTACATCGACGAAGATTCTTGGATGAACGTGCTGCAAGACTCCTATGATGGCCGTGGCCAGCTGTGGAGAACATCCGAGCAACACAACATCAACTACGCCGATGTGCCCATGCAGTACCCAACGGTTGAGGTCCACAACGACCTTCAAGCTGGTCGCTACTTGGCCATGAGTCTGCGTAACGATGAGAAAACAGTGTATGTGCCGATCAAACGTTCGGCCGCTGATTTCTCGCCAAACGGCCTGCGTCGTGCTGGCGTTCGCTAAGCGCGGTTGAGGTAATAAAAGCCAGCCTTCGGGCTGGCTTTTTCATGTCTGAAAACAGGTGCTGCTATGAAAAAATCAATTGGTGTATCTGCTAGTGGCATGTTGCTGCTGTTTTCAACGATGGCGATGGCCGCCTCTGAGCTCGAGCAAAAGGGTCTAACACCAGTCGGTGCAGAGAGAGCGGCTAATGCTGCTGCAACTATTCCGGCATGGTCGGGCGGTATTAGCAAAGCACCAGCTAGCTTTAACGAGGGTGATCATTACCCGAACCCATTTGCCGATGAGAAACCGTTATATACGGTGTCGGCCAGCAATATGGCGAGCTATGCGGCCAATTTGAGTGTTGGTCAGCAAGCTTTATTGAAGAAATATCCGACATGGAAAATGATCGTATATCCAAGCCATCGCACGGCGGCATTTCCGCCTGCGGTATATGAGGCATCCGCTAATAATCTAAAAGCAGTGAGCTTGGTCGATGGCGGAAATGGCTTTATTGGCACTAGCGCAGGCGTTCCATTTCCTCGCCCGAAAGTGGGTGTGGAAGTTATTTGGAATCACGTAACGGCGTATCGCGGTGATAGTTTTTCAACCAGTAGTCAGCAAGCAGCAGTAACGACTTCGGGCGATTACACCGCAGTGCATTTTGAGACTGACTTCGATTTTCATTACAACAATTTGCTAAAAAAACCGGCTGATCGCGAGCCCAACAAATTGGTTAATTTCCTTCAGCAAACCACCGCTCCAGCGCGGTTAGCAGGGCAGGCGCTGTTGATACACGAATACATCGATCAAGTAAAAAATCCACGGATGGCATGGACTTATAACCCTGGGCAACGCCGCGTACGTTTGGCGCCTAATGTCGCCTATGACAATCCCGGTGCTGCCTCCGACGGACTGAAAACCAATGACGACTTTGCGCTGTTTAATGGGGCGACCGATCGCTATGACTGGGAGCTTGTGGGGAAAAAAGAGCTGCTAGTGCCTTACAACGACTACGCGCTCGGTAGCGATGCATTGAAGCTGAAAGACATCATCATGCCTGGTCACATAAACCCCGTGCATGCGCGCTACGAATTACATCGTGTTTGGGTGGTTGAGGCGCGTTTGAAAAAAGGCATTAGCCATCTTTATAGCCGCCGCACATTTTATGTCGATGAAGACTCATGGAGCATATTGCTTGCCGACACCTACGATTCTCGCGGTCAACTTTGGCGCGCATCTGAGTTGCATACCGTGCAGGCATACAACATCCCGGCCTTGCTGCCTGTCGCTGAGGTGCATCACGACTTGTTATCTGCGCGATACATTGTCTCTGGCTTAATTAACGAGGAGCCTGTTGTGTATCGCCGTAAGTCGTTCAATGTCTCTGATTTTTCGCCCAATGGATTGCGCCGAGCCAGCACACGCTAAGAGTTGAAATTTTGTTTGAATTTCATGCAACTGAGGTTTCGGTAGTTGTATCGGTTTAGTTACATGCGTATAAGTAATTACAAAATAACAACAACAATGGTGCTCACATGAGTTTGCATGCCACTTCGTTTTCCCTGCGCAAAGCACCGCTTGCATGTGCAATTGCCTTGCTTTCTGGCACTTTTGCGCTGCCAAGTTATGCCGCCCGTTTTGATTTTGCCGATGGCGAAGGCACTTTCGTGTTCGACACAACCTTGTCGGCTGGCACTTTGATGCGCATGGAGGATCCGGACCCGCGAATTGTGGGGATCGTCAATGGCGGCACGTCGCGTAGCGTTAACGAAGATAGCGGCAACTTAAATTACGAGAAAGGCGAAGTCGTTTCGACGGTATTGAAAGCCAGTCATGACGTGGATTTGTCATATGGGAAAACTGGCTTATTCGTTCGCTTTGGTTATGCCGCTGACTTAGCTGCTCAAAGTAAAGAAGAACTCGGGCTCGAGGCGCATAAGCGGCTCGATTTCGATATGCAGGCCTACGACTGGTACTTGCGCCATAGTTTCGATATTGCAGGTCGTGCTTTGAATGTGCGCGTGGGCAGCCAGGTTGTGAGCTGGGGCGAGGGTGCTTTAATTCAGGGCGGCATTAACTCTATCAACCCAATCGATTTGCAGCGCTTGCGCGTGCCGGGCTCTGAGTTAAAAGAAGCATTTATTCCGGTGCCCATGGTGTGGGCATCGCAACAAATTACCGATGACATTACGCTCGAAGCGTTTTATCAGCTGAAATGGGAACACTTCGAGATCGACCCATTTGGCACTTTTTTTAGTACATCTGATGTCTTTAGCCCCGGTGGTCGTGAGGCCTTTACTGGTTTTGGCCGCACTCCAGATCGAGGTACTCCAGGCGGAGTTACGGATGAAACAAGTGCGGTGCCTCGTCTAAAAGATCGTGATGCTAAAGATAGTGGTCAATTTGGTGCGGCCTTGCGATGGCTTGTAGGAGATACTGAGCTTGGCCTTTACGGCATGAATTATCACAGCCGTTTACCACTTGCGAGCACAATAGCAGGCGACTATAAGCAGCCGACAGCGCTTCTGCCTGGGCCTTTAAGTGACCTATTGGGACAAATACAGTTGCCCTCAAATATTGCCAGCATAGACTTCTTGCGCGATGGTAGTACGGCTGGTGTATTTGCTGAGTATCCTGAAAATATTCAGCTTTACGGTCTGAGCTTTAACACTCCAGGCCCATTTGGCATTGCTTTAAGCGGCGAATACTCTTATCGCCCTAATCTTCCAGTACAACTTGGTACTACAGAACTGACTTTGGCCGCCTTGGGGCTGCCGAACAAGGCCGGCGTCTCAGGGAATATCAAACCGGGCGCATACATCAAAGGCTATCGCGAAGTTGAGGCGCACCAATTTCAAATCTTGGGTCTAAAAGCATTCCCTAATGTTTTGGGTGCGCAGCAAGCTATTGCTCTATTTGAGGCTGCTTACTTTTACCAAGATTTACCGGATGGTCTGAAATTTAATGGTCCAGGAGTGTACCTACCTAGTGCGCAGCCTAACGGTACGTCGCAGGTTACTCTACTAAACGGCGTGTCAATACCCGTAGATTTTCCGTATCCAAATGCCATTGTTGCAAACGGCAGTACACAACCAGCTGACGAGGGCTATGCAACTAAGGATTCATATGGCTTTCGTATGGTTGGTCGCTTGGAGTACGCCGATGCATTCGCAGGAGTGAACTTACTCCCGCGCATTATCTATGCCTATGATGTAAAAGGTGTAAGTCAGTTCTTTAATGAGGGCTCACAGTCGATATCTCTTGGTGTTAATGCTGTTTATAACCAAGTATGGTCAGCGGATATTTCGTATACCAACTTCTTTGGTGGGCGAGTACTAAAAGGCACTGACTGCCAAGCCGGTGTACCAGTTGTAAGCCCTTTGACGGGTGTGTTGGGTGTCGACGAGGTTGCGGGGAATGCCGCTTGCAGCGCACCTATTGGTGCAACAGAACTTCCTAACGGTCAAAGTGCAAACTACGAAAGCATTACTAACCCCAGCATTGATCGCGACTTCATCGCGGCAAGTCTCAGCTACTCCTTTTAATAACAAGAAAATAACG
>CAXIBK010000136.1:0-5547 GCA_964022225.1 uncultured Paraperlucidibaca sp. | reverse complement strand
CTAAGCCTGAAGTGCGGCGCATTGCCAGTGAGTTAGGCCTCGCAAAAGCAACGAAAAAAGACTCCACTGGCATCTGCTTTATTGGCGAGCGCCGCTTTAAAGATTTTTTACAGCAATACCTTCCCGCACGCCCCGGTGCTATTGAAACCGATGCCGGCGTCGTGATTGGCGAGCATCAAGGCTTGATGTATTACACCTTGGGGCAGCGCCAAGGCATTGGCATTGGTGGGCAGAAAAATGCCAATGAGTCGCCGTGGTATGTGGTCGGCAAGGACATGGCGCGTCAGGTGCTAATTATTGGTCAAGGCCATGACCACCCATTAATGCAAAGCCGCGCTTTATACGCGTCAATGATTGATTGGGTTGCTGGTGAAGCGCCACAACTGCCGTTGAGCTGCACGGCAAAAACACGTTATCGCCAAGCCGATCAGGCCTGCACCATCACAGCGTCTGGCTCAGGTTACCGCGTTACTTTTGATGAATTACAGCGCGCTGTTACGCCCGGACAATCCGTGGTTTTCTACCAAGATGAAGTCTGTTTGGGTGGTGGCGTAATTGAGGAGACTTTTGCTACATGAGCCAATTGCATCGCGATAAAACCTTGGCATTAGCGGCTATTTTTCAAGCCGCAGGCCTTGCCGCTGAGTTAGCCAAAACCGGCAAAAGCCATCCGGAAGCAGAGGCATTTTTGCGGCGCTCATCGCTGGTGCTCGACACCGACGACATCAGCCAAATCTATCCCGATGCACGGGGCTTAGAGCAAGGCCTGATGTGGCTGGAAGGCTGCCTAATGGAGCAAGGTCGTGCCTTAGCTCAGGCAGGTGAAATTGTTCGCTTAGCACTGGGCATTGTGCAAGTGGAAAAGCACTTAGTCCGTTCACCCGATGTGCAAAACAGTTTGCGCCAACGCCTAGAAACTGTTGCCCGCCAGCAGCAATTTAACCCTGACATGGGCGATAGCGAACTCGCGCAAGCCCTTGGCTCAGTCTATGTCGATACACTGGGTAGCTTGCAATTTCGCGTGCAACTACGCGGAAACGCGCAGCACTTACAAGCCACCGGGATGGCTGAGCGCATCCGTGCCATTTTACTTGCCGGCGTTCGCGCCGCTTGGCTCTGGCGTCGCCTTGGTGGCCGCCGCTGGCACCTAATTTTTACCCGAAGCCAGATCCTCACCGAGATCCGCGAGATCGCGAAAACGGTGTAGAATCCGCCGCCTAAAATTTGTCCTTTGTACACTGGAGTGTTGCTATGGCGTTCTCGCCCCTTACCGCCCTTTCCCCGGTCGATGGCCGTTACGCCAGCAAAGTCGATGCACTGCGCCCCTACTTCAGCGAGTTCGGCTTAATTCATGCCCGCGTTGAAGTTGAAGTACGCTGGTTGCAGTGTTTGGCTGCTCACGCGGGAGTGCCCGAAGTGCCCACCTTCAGCGCCGAAGCCAATGCCTTTTTAGATAAACTAGTGTCTGAGTTTTCGCTTACTGATGCCGAGTGGATTAAAACCACTGAGCGCACCACTAATCACGACGTAAAAGCCGTCGAATATTTCCTCAAAGATCGCGTGAGCGCGCTGCCTGAGTTACAGGCTGTGACAGAGTTCATCCACTTTGCCTGCACCAGCGAAGACATCAACAACCTCTCGCATGCATTGATGCTGAAAAATGGCCGCGCTGTAGTGATCACGCAAATGCAGGCTGTGGCTGATGCCATTCGCGCCTTGGCCCATGCTCAAGCTGGCGTATCCATGTTGTCACGTACACATGGCCAAACCGCCTCACCAACGACACTGGGCAAGGAAATGGCCAACGTGGTCTACCGTTTGGAGCGCCAAATTGCTGAATTTGCGCGTGTGCCATTGCTCGGTAAAATCAATGGCGCCGTGGGTAACTACAACGCACACTTGGCCGCATACCCGCAAGTCGATTGGCAGGCCAATGCAGAAGCCTTTGTCACCTCGCTAGGCTTGGAATGGAACCCTTACACCACACAAATCGAGCCGCATGACTATATTGCTGAGGCCTTCGATGCCGTGCGTCGCTTCAACACCGTGCTCATCGACTTTAATCGCGATGTCTGGGGTTATATCTCACTAGGCTATTTCAAACAGCGCTTAAAAGAAGGCGAAGTGGGCTCGTCGACCATGCCACATAAGGTCAACCCCATCGACTTTGAAAACTCCGAAGGCAACTTAGGCATCGCCAATGCCTTGCTTGGCCATCTCGCCGAAAAATTGCCGACCTCACGCTGGCAACGCGACCTGACTGACTCCACCGTGCTGCGCAACTTAGGCGTTGGTCTGGCTCATAGCGCCATTGCTTATGATTCCGCGCTGAAAGGCATCGGCAAACTTGAAGTTAACGAAGTCTGCATTGCCGCCGATTTAGCTGCTTCGTGGGAAGTCCTAGGTGAAGCCTTTCAGACCGTGATGCGCCGTTGCGGTGTTGAAAAGCCCTATGAAAAGCTAAAAGAGCTCACGCGCGGCAAGACCATTACCGCCGAGTCACTCGCGACGTTTATTGCCACGCTTGACCTGCCAGAGGCGGTTAAAGTGGAGCTGAAAGCACTGACACCGGCTAGCTATATTGGCAATGCCGACGCGCAAGCTCGCGCCGTTTAAGGAATTTGCTCATGTCTTTTACGCCGAATGCCGGCGATCTGTGCCGCCGTGATGAGCCGCTGCCATGGCTAGGCGGTTTACGCGCCAGTGAATTTTTGCGTGATTACTGGCAGAAAAAACCGCTGCTGGTACGCGGCGCATTCCCGGCCTTAGCAGACCTCATTAGCTTTCAAGAACTGACACAATTAGCCGAAGAAGACAGCCTAGAAAGCCGTCTGATTAGCGGACCCGATGCTCAGGGCAACTGGAAGCTCAAAAATGGTCCATTCCCACCGGTGACGTGGCGCAAACACGGCAAGCAAAACTGGACGGTGCTGGTTCAAGCGGTTGACCATGTGCTGCCAACATTGTCTGATCTACTCGATCATTTCGCGTTTGTGCCGGAATGGCGCATTGATGATGTCATGGTCTCAGGCGCCGTACCGGGTGGCTCAGTTGGTCCTCATAGCGACCAATACGATGTGTTTTTGCTGCAAGGGCCGGGCTCACGGCACTGGCAGTTAGGCCAGCAAGTCGCTGTTGATGAAGCGCTGCTGCCAGACCAACCACTACGCTTATTAGCCAACTTCCAGCAAAGCTTTGAGGCCACCGTTGAGACTGGCGATTTGCTCTATGTGCCGCCCGGGTTAGCGCATCACGGCGTTGCTACTAGCGATTGCCTGACTTACTCCGTGGGCTTTCGTGCACCGGCGGTGCCACGCCTGCTCGATGCCCTCGCCGATCGCCTGCTAAGCCTCGATGAAAATGAGCCCTTATTGGCCGACCCTGATCGTGGCGTCTGCCAACACAGTGCCAGCTTAACCGCGCTAGACACCAACGCCATGCGCACTGCCATGCTGGCGTGGATAGATCAACCGGAGCACATGGCCTTGGCCATGGCACCGAGCTTGAGTGAGGCAAAATATGCCGACTACGAGGCGCAAGGTGAAAGCTGTAGTTTGACGGACCTGCAAGCGGCCATAGACGATGGCATCGAGCTGATTCGTGACCCCGCATCGCGCTGGGTATGGCTGCCCGAGCTACAGCAACTGTGGCGCAATGGCGAGTGCGTGGATATCCCTGCCGATATTATCGGGCATGTGCCCGCGCTGCTGACTAGCCGCCGCCTGCGCCAAGCGCAATTAGCCGCACTGCCAGAAAATGTCTTGCTCTGGCTTGCCGAAGATATCAGCGCTGGCTTTTGGTTGGCGGTTGAGGCGGCCTGATGCATTTGGCGTCTTTGCCTTGGCAAGACACACCTCTGCCCTATGCCAACGCGCTTCTGACTGAGCGTTGGCCATTACTACTCGATAGCCAAGGCGCTGGCCGTTGGCATATCTTAGTAGCGAATCCACGAGCAACCGCTGTGCTTACCCTTAATGGTTGGCAATTTGATGGCTGGCCTGGCATTGAAAATGAATGTGTTGCGGTCGATAGCTTCACTGTCATGGCCGCGCTGCAAGCATGGGGCGAAGCACTTAAAGCCGAACAACACGCAACAGATCAGACTGTTACGCCGTTCACTAAAACTGCCACCCCAGATCTCCCATTCATTTCTGGCGTGATGGGCTATGTCGGCTATGCCGCATCCAGCGAACATGGCCTACCGCAGCGCCGTAGCGATGATTGGCCATTGGCGACGCTGGCGTATTACGACCAAGGCATTGCGCTAGATGGTGAGTCACAGCAAGCCTGGATTTGGGCAAGCGCTGCCATGAGCACATCCGAATGGCAACGCTGGCAGCAATGCTGCTTGACTCATTCAGAGGCTACTTCTGAAGCGACGCCCACCACCACGCTCGAGGTATTTCAGCTAAAAACACCCTTTCAACCGCTCACGACACAGCAGCGCTACGCCCATGACATCTCTCAAATTCACGAGCTTATTCGCGCCGGCGACTGCTATCAGGTCAACTACACACAGGCCTATGAAGCACAGCATAGCGGTCGATTGTGGACGCGCTACGAAGAACTGCGGGAACTGGCGCGTGCGCCGTATGGGGCTTATTGGGCGCTGCCGTGGGGCGAGCTACTGAGCTCATCGCCAGTGCAATTTATCGGCATCCATGATCGCACACTGACCACACGCCCGATCAAAGGCACACGTGCACGTGGGCGCGATAACGAGCAAGACCAAGTCGAAGCTAGCGCCCTCAGCGCCAGCACTAAAGATATGGCCGAAAACATCATGATCACCGATTTACTGCGCAATGATCTGAGCAAGCACGCGCGCATCGGCAGCGTTTGCGTGCCCGAGCTATGTGCACTGAAAAGCTTCGGACAAGTGCATCATTTGGTCACCACCATTACTGCCAAGCTCAACGATGACGCCACCGTCGCTGACGTATTGCGCGATGCGTTCCCCGGCGGCTCTATCACCGGCGCGCCCAAAAAACGGGTCATGGAAATCATCGAGGCCATCGAACCTACCCCTCGTGGCGTCTATTGCGGCATGCTGTTTTATTGGGATGCCCGCGGGCAAGTCGATAGCAGCATCACCATCCGCACCTTGGTTGCCAAAGATGGAGTCGTGCGCACCTGGGCCGGTGGCGGCATCACCTTGGACTCTACTTGGCAGGCCGAATACGAGGAATGCTGGAGCAAAATGGGTGGTGTAATGGACTCCCTAAGTGCTTATTTTTCACATAAATAGCACGCTTTAAAACATAGCCAACACTTCAGCACAGTTCCGCAGCAAAGCACCACAAATTCGCTCTATTGGGCGCCCTACAGCCTGCGTAAATTCCACTCTGAACACATGTTCAGCAATAAGGGCCGAGCCCGGAGAGGAATTCATGAAAGTGACTAAAAATACAAAATTGGCAGCATCCATCCTGCTAGCATTTAGTTTAGCGGCTTGTGGTACCGATAGCGCTGACTTCAATTCAACCACCGGCGGCACTGGCACTGGCACTGGCACTGGCACTGGCACTGGCACTGGCACTGGCACTG
>CAXIBK010000135.1:0-5558 GCA_964022225.1 uncultured Paraperlucidibaca sp. | reverse complement strand
ACCAGCCTCTGTTTGCACGCGGTTAATCACACCACCATTGCCACCACGGCCAAATGCTAAACCGTTAGCACCGCGCAGCACTTCCACGCGATCAATGTTGTAGAGGTCGCGATAGTACTGCACGTCATCGCGCAGGCCATCGACATAGAAATCGCCGGTTGAGACATGGCCACGAATTACGACTTGGTCGCGATTGCCCTCGCCCTGAGTAAAGTTCACGCCTGGGGTGTATTTCACCGCATCGGCCAAGCTTTGAGCAGATTGATCATCGAGCTGCGTGCGGCTGATCACACTGATGGACTGCGGTGTGTCTTTCAGCGCTGCATTGGTTTTCATTGCCGAGCGACTACCAACACCTTGATAACCATCCGTAGCCTGATCGGCAGCCGCCAATACAGAAACAGTGGGTAATGTTTTAGGGTCTTCTGCAGCACTTACTAGCGCCGGGGCAACACACAACACAAGGCTGACTGCCTGTGCCAAGGGGGACTTTACAAACATGCACACTCTCCTTATAACTGCGCCCAATGGTATACTAAAACTTAAAAATAACAATTCCCATTTACAAAAAATCGTCGCGACATGTCTAATTCGCTATAATCCAGTATCCTATGCGTCCGCTTTGCTCCGATGGCATCAGCCTCGGCCTGTGCTTTTAGGATGCTTTCTCGCATGACCCAGACTCTCAAACAGCAATGGCTGTCTAATCCGCGTGCTGATTTTCTTGCCGGCTTAGTCGTCGCCCTCGCCCTGATTCCAGAGGCAATTGCCTTTTCACTTATCGCCGGCGTGGACCCCAAGGTCGGCCTATATGCAGCCTTTTGCATTGCGGTCACCATTTCATTTGTCGGCGGCCGCCCCGGCATGATCAGCGCCGCTACCGGTGCCATGGCGCTGCTGATGGTAGTACTGGTGAAAACCCACGGCCTCCAGTATTTGCTAGCCGCCACACTGCTCTGCGGCGTATTGCAAATCATCGCAGGCTATTTACGACTTGGCAGTTTGATGCGCTTCGTTTCGCGCTCAGTGGTCACGGGCTTCGTTAATGCACTGGCCATTCTGATTTTTATGGCGCAACTGCCAGAGCTCACCGATGTGCGTTGGCCGGTCTACGCCATGACCGCTGCTGGCCTAGGCATCATCTATTTATTTCCCTATATCCCGACAATCGGCCGCGTGATTCCCTCGCCACTCGTTTGCATTCTGTCGCTGACAGCCGTGGCACTAGCGTTTGGTATCGATATTCGCACCGTCGGCGATATGGGTGAGCTACCCGACACCCTACCTATTTTCCTCTGGCCAGAAGTGCCGCTGAACTTCGAAACATTAATGATCATCTTCCCCTACTCGGCCGCTTTAGCTGTGGTTGGCTTACTGGAATCGATGATGACCGCGACGATCGTTGACGATATGACCGACACGCCCAGTGATAAAAACCGCGAATGCAAAGGCCAAGGCATAGCAAACATAACTTCCGGCATGTTTGGCGGCATGGCTGGCTGCGCGATGATTGGACAGTCCGTCATCAATATAAAGTCGGGTGGGCGCACGCGCTTGTCGACTTTCACCGCCGGCGCTTTATTGCTTTTGATGGTGGTGTTTTTAAGCGATTGGGTGTCGCGCATCCCCATGGCTGCCTTGGTCGCGGTGATGATAATGGTGTCAATTGGCACCTTTAACTGGGGCTCCATTCTGACTATGAAAAAGAACCCGCTATCGACCAATATCGTCATGGTCACGACTGTTGCTGTCGTGGTGGCAACGCATAACCTTGCTTTTGGCGTGCTGGCCGGCGTGTTATTAGCCTCGCTATTTTTTGCTCATAAGATTTCGCAATTTCTCACCATTGACTCTGTCCTCAGCGAAGATAAGCAAACCCGCACCTACCACATTGTTGGCCAGGTTTTTTTCCCCTCAGCTAACCGCTTCATTGATGCCTTCGACTTAAAAGAAGACATTCGCCATGTGGTGATAGACCTTACACGCGCGCACTTCTGGGATGTCACCTCGGTAGCCGCACTCGACAAAGTGGTGATGAAATTACGCCGCGAAGGATCAACAGTACTGGTCTTAGGCTTAAATGAAGCCAGCGCAACCATCGTTGACCGCTTTGCGATACACGATAAGCCCGATGCGGCAGATAAGATTCTCGAGCACTAAGTGCTAGAGATCAGTCTGCGAGTCGCATGGCCCGCAGACTGATCTTCTTTTCGATACGGCAAATGTTGCTCAGCATCGAGCGCATAGGCTCGAACGCTCACCGCCTCTTCGCGCACAAAACGAGCCACCGCCTCGCGAAGGCCTGGATGCTTGAGCTGATGCCATGAGTACGTAATTACCGGGCTAAACCCGCGCAAGAGTTTGTGCTCGCCCTGAGCGCCAGCATCGAAGTGCGATAGGCCTTCGCGCATCGCCAACTGCATGCCCTGATAAAAACAGGCGTCGAAATGCAGCGAATCAATCGGCTCCAGCGCCCCCCAATAACGCCCAAACAAGCAATCGCGGCCAACTATATAAAACGCCATAGCCACCGGCTTATCTCCGCGCTTGGCAATCAAGACACGAATAGCCTCAGGCATACGCCCCGCTAGCAAGCTAAAAAACGACCGTGTTAAATACTGCTGCTGGCCACGCTCGTGATAGGTATTGCTATAACAAGCGTAAACAAAATCCCACTGCGCCTCGCTCAGCTCATGGCCCTGCAGGCAGTCATAACTAATGCCCGCTTGGCTCACCGCATTTATTTCATGGCGAAACTTCTTTCGCTTCGAGGAGCGCAAGGCATCTAGATAGTCTTGCAGGTCACGCCAGCCTGGGTTTTGCCAATGAAACTGCACACCTTCGCGCGCCAATAAATTAGGCGACTCATTCAACACAAGCGTCTGCTCAGCTGATGTGAAGTTGATGTGCCAACTCGATAAAGCCTCACTCTCCACGTGCTCTTGAACAGCAGAGATCAGCGCTTGCTGATGCACAAATGAGCCGCCAAAACGCGCGCCCGTTACTGGGGAGAATGGAATGCCGGTGAGTAGCTTGGGGTAATACGCGATGCCGGCACGATGGCAGGCATCGGCCCAACCCGAATCAAATACATACTCCCCACGCGAGTGGCTTTTGATATAGCTCGGCGCAGCAGCCAGCGGCACACCGTCATCGCCAATGAGTAGCTGATGCGCCGGCTGCCAACCAACAGCGGCTGAGACCGAGCCGCTATCTTCTAGGCTGCTAAGAAAGCCATGCTGCAGAAATGGCTGAGAGCCATCAAATAAAGCATCCCAATCACTGGCGGCAACCTCGCGCAAGCTCGCCAGTGTGCATAACTGCCCTTCTGAAACCTTCTCAGGTGCTTTATCTGACACGTATTCAGGCATTGCCAGTGAACAAGATCATCGCAATCAAACCAACGCTGCTCATGACAATCGTATAAGGCAGCGCCATGATCACCATACGGCCATAAGACAAGCGTACCAAGGGAGCAATCGCCGAGGTCAGCAAGAACAAAAACGCAGCCTGGCCGTTGGGCGTGGCCACACTAGGGATATTAGTGCCGGCATTAATAGCAATCGCCAGATGTTCAAAATGTGCTTGCGTAATGCTGCCCTGATCCAGTGCAGCTTTAACTTCGCCGATATACACCGTGGCAACAAAAACGTTGTCACTGATAGCCGACAACAATCCATTCGCCAAGAAAAACATCGCAGGCTGAATATCTTTCGGCATCGACAATACCGCTTCAATAATTGGTGCAAATAAATGCTGATCGTGAATAACGCCAACAATGACAAAAAACACCACCAGCAATGACGTAAACGGCAACGCTTCGGCAAAGGCTTTACCGATTTGATGCTCGTCAGTCACACCATTAAAAGCAGTAATTAAGATGATAATGAGCAAGCCAATCAAGCCCACTTCGGCAACATGGAAAGCTAAGCCTAAAACCAAAATCACAGCGGCAATAGCCTGGATAGTAAGCGCTGCCTTCTGTTGCTTACCACGGCGTGATTGCTCGCGCTTAGCGAAGTCAGATAGCACCTCACGCACCGCATCAGGCAATGTTTCGCCATAGCCAAACCAGCGTGTTTTCTCTAGCACTACACAGGTTAATAATCCGGCTGCTAATACCGGCATAGTGACCGGCGACATAACGTGGAAGAACGTTATAAAGTCCCAGCCCACCACTTTGGCAATTAATAGGTTTTGCGGCTCGCCTACCATGGTGCAAACGCCGCCTAGTGCCGTACCCACGGCTGCATGCATCAGCAAGCTGCGTAAGAAACCACGAAAACGTTTTAGGTCGCTACGGTGTAGTTCGACTTCGGCATCATCACTGGAGTCGTGATGCTCATGCTCTTGGTGCGCTGTTTTACCTGAAGCCACGCGGTGATAAACACCGTAAAAGCCAACCGCCACGCTGATAATCACCGCAGTTACGGTGAGCGCATCCAAAAATGCCGACAGTAAAGCCGCGACCAAACTAAACATCAATGACAAAAGCACTTTCGAACGCACTTCAACCAAGAGTTTCGTAAACATCACAAGCAGTAAATCGCGCATGAAATAGATGCCTGCCACCATAAACATCAGCAGCAAAATGACTGGTAGGTTATGCGCCACCTCGGCATAGACAGTGTCGGAAGTCGTCATCCCAATCAGTACCGACTCAATCGCCAGTAGGCCACCAGGCTGAAGCGGGTAGCATTTCAGCGCCATCGCGAGAGTGAAAATAAACTCAGCGACAATTATCCAACCCGTTATATATGTGCCAAGTGCCCACATAAGCACTGGGTTAATCACTAGAAAAGCGATGATGGTCCATTTATACCAAAGTGGAGATTGACCTAAGAAGTTACGCATTAAGGCGTGAGTGAATGGTTTGGACATGATGGTTCTCTTATTATCTTGAGCGCTAACGTCTGCGCACGCTTTTGTGCGATTGCGTAGTGCCCCTTAAACGAGGCCGGGTTGCGTTGATAGCATGGCAAACTAGCACGACTTGGCTGCTAACGGCAGGGCAAAAGGCCTAGTCCCGATAACTGAACTCAAAATACTTGCTATGCACACCTGATACTTGCTATGCACACCTGTAGTGGCACACTTTAGCAACTGTAATTTTAGAGCCTGACTATGATTTCTTTTCTGCCTCGCCCGCTCCACGGCCTCATCATGGCCGTTCTATTACTTGCCAATACCGTTTTTTGGGTCATCCCTATCTATATTTTGGTAATACTTAAGTTGATTCTGCCCATCAAGCCTGTGCGCCGAATGATCTCAGACGTCATGTCTTTGCTCGCACAAACATGGGCCGCCTGTAATAGCTTTCTCGCCAATTATCTGATGCGCATCGATTGGGATATTCGCCTACCGGGCAACCTCAATCGTCGCGGCCAATATCTTGCTTGCGCCAACCATCAATCGTGGAATGACATTTTTGTCTTGATGCGCGCCTTTGGCTATAAGGCCCCATTTTTTAAGTTCTTTTTAAAGCAAGAGCTGATTTGGGTACCACTTTTAGGCCTAGCATGGTGGGGCTTGGATTATCCGTTTATGAAGCGCCACAC
>CAXIBK010000134.1:0-5562 GCA_964022225.1 uncultured Paraperlucidibaca sp. | reverse complement strand
CTGTGGTCGGCTTTCAGCTTGGCAAACTCATCGGGGAAGCGATTCATGCCTAAAATGCCACCGGTCATGGAGTTTCGTGTGGTGTCGTTACCACCAACAATGAGCAGCGCGAGGTTGCCAATAAACTCCATCGGGCGACGCACCAAATCTTTAGTTGCTTCGTTGGATTGCAGCAGGCTGATCAAGTCGAAACCACTCTCGCCACCCGCAGCTTTTATAGCTGCCTTGGCATGCCAAAGCTCTGAAAACTGTTTGGCCATATCGGCAACACCAATAAAGGTCTCGTCCATATCTGCTGGACCGCCAGTTGTTTCAGGGCTTCCAGCGGCCAAATCTGACCAATAGACCAATTTACGGCGACGCTCATAAGGGAAGTCAAACAAAGTTGCGAGCATGCGTGCAGTCAGTTCAATAGATACTTCCTCAACCCAATCAAAGGGCACACCAACCGGCAAGTTATCCAAAACATCCTGAGTACGGGTGCGAATTAAAGCTTCCATTTCGTTCAGGTTTTTCGGTGCCACTACGCCCTGAACGGCCTGCCGCTGCAAGTCATGCTTAGGCGGATCCATGGCAATAAACATTTCAACCTCTAGCCCCTCCGGTGCATCACCCAGCAAAATTACCGGCTCAGAAGAGAACAACTCATGGTTTTTATCGACGAATAAAATGTCTTCATAACGCATCACCGACCAAAATGGGCCAAATGCGCTTTTCTTCTGGAAATGCACAGGCGCTTCATCACGCAGGCGCTTGTAATAAGACTGCCAGCGATCTTGCTTGTATAAAAACGGGTTGCTTAGATCAATATCTTCGAGCGCTAGTGTCGACACATCGGGAATCGGCGTTTCCACAAAATCAGGGAAACCCTTCGCGTTGGTGACGCGCTTTTTGGCTTTCTGAAATAGGTGCATGCCCTTCACTTGTAAGTGAATTGGCACGAGGGCACTTGCTCTATCGATGACTGAGGTTATAAGCGTCATAGTTTTTTCCTAGCAATACGTAAGGTGATTTACATTTGATATTCAGGAAGATGCAGGACCATGCCGGCCATGGCATCGGACACCTGGATCTGACAGGAAAGGCGCGAGGTGACGGCCTTTTCTGGCGTCATATCGAGCATTTGCAACTCATCGGCGCTAGCGCTACCGGTTGCCCCAATCCATTTAGCATCCACGATGACGTGGCAAGTGCCGCAAGCGCAGGCGCCGCCGCAGTCGGCATCGATGCCGGGCACGCCATTGTCCATGGCTATCTGCATGAGCGACTTACCTGTCTCAAGTTCTACTTCATGCTGTGTTCCATCATGCTCAACAAACGTAATGCTACCCATGAGTTCATCTCCGATAATAATGACTGCACTTGGCGTGATGCCGCTGCTGCAGAAAATCCACACGTACACTTAGAAACCTCAGATTAGGTGGATCTGCCTCTGCTCGTTAGGTCATTTCTTGACAACAAGAGGTCATTTAAAGACAATACAGATCAAATGCAGCGACCTGAAATTTCGCTTCAGAAACATACACACCACGTAAAACGAGAGACATGGATACGCCAAATATTCCATCCAACTATTCACGCTTAATTGGCCGTGAGTTAGAGCTACAAGTACGGGACCTGCCCAAACTACTGAAATTCACGCAACTCAGTGGCGAGCAACTTATGCAGGAAGACACACTTCTAACCAGCCGTCAGCAAATTCAAATTCTCGAAAATGGTTTACAGCTCTCCGAGCATGAAGCTTTTGGTTTACGTCTGGGCAAGCGCTTAACGCCCTCAACCCATGGTGCCATGGGTTTTTTAGCGAGCAGCAGCCCCAACTTGCAAATGGCTCTAAAGGCGTTTCAAGCATTCCTGCCAACACGCATCAGTTTCGCTCGCCTAACACTAGACAGCAGCGCATCTTGGTTAGAGTGTCATATCTACTTTGATGCCGAGCTCAGCCCTAAAGTGCATCGCGCACTATCGGAAACTTGCGCAGTGGTATTTTTCGAATGTGCAGAATTTATTATTGGACGGCCATTAACAGAAGCGCACATTAGCTTTATGCATAAGCAGCCCAACTACGTCGAACACTATGCAAGTTACCTAGCCGGCAGCTATGAATTTTCGGCGCCTCGTTTGCGCGTGAGAATACCCATGGCGGCCTGTCATATTCCCAATGCATCGGCCAACCACGACAGCTATGCCCTGGCCATGCAGCAGTGCGAAAAAATGCTCGCGCAACTAAACTCGCAAAAGCACAGCTTCACCTACCAAGTACAAAAAATGATGCTGTCCCACCCATTGGGCGCGCTCAGCGAAGAAGATGCCGCTGCCGCCCTATTTATGAGTAAGCGCACGCTCGCTCGGCGACTAGAACAAGAAGGTACGGCTTATCGGCAAGTACGGGACAAGATTTTAGCGCAGCAAGCCAGCAGCTATTTGCGCAATAGCGACATCTCTATTGATGCCATCGCCGCCCTACTCAACTACCACGACAACGCGAATTTTCGTCGCGCATTCAAACGCTGGTTTCAGATCTCACCGAATGAATATCGCCAGCAAATGACGAAGTAGCATCTGAGAGTTTTTAGTGCGACCGAATAAATGCAGCAATCTCATCCAGTGCTAGGTTGGCCTCTTCAATGAATGCGCTAAACATTTGAAAGTTATGCCACATGCCAGGGTAAATATGGCAGTGCGTCTCAACCCCAGACTCGCTCGCATAGTGCGCTAGGCGACGCGCATCATCCAACAAAATTTCCTCGCTACCAGCTTGCACCAATATCGGAGGCAAGTTACGCAAACTACCAAATAATGGCGATACACGCGGGTCGCTAGCAGCAATATCGCCGCGATAGCTATCACCGCCACGACGCAATGCATGCGCTGTCACCATGGGATCACGCGCTGCCATCTGAGTGACCGATGGCAGACTCAAAGTAATATCAACATATGGCGAAATCATCAGTAGTGCGGCAGGCAACGCTTGTGAACGATCACGTAATGTCTGCGCCATCGATAAGATAATTGCGCAGCCACCAGAATCGCCACCAAAACTAATTTGGCTAGGAAGCCAACCTGCATCAAGCAAAGCTTGATAGCAGGCTAAGCCGTCGACCATGGCAGCCGGATAGGCATACTCGGGCGCACGGCGATAGTTAACCATGACCACTTTAGACTGCGCACGAACGGCTATTTCACTTCCCAGCGCACGATGGGTATTCGCTGACCCTGCAAAAAAAGCACCGCCATGAAAATGCAGCAGCACGCGATCGGCCTGCAACGGTGTGATGTACTCCACCGACACTCCGGCTAATGTCGCGGCCTCGATTGATACATCTGGGTGCACGCGAAAGAGCGCCGCACCACCCTCCATTGCTGAACGCAACAGCGTGAGCGGTATCGGCAAGCGACTGGGCAGTTTAAAGCTGACTCTTAATGCAGCCTTGACTAATGTTGATGCAACCGTCGCTGATACGTTCATCCAACCTTACTCACTTTGCTTTTTCGTTTAAGTAAATTGATACGCTGCTCATACCCCGCGTGCGCCTCATGATCGAGCTCATTAAGAATACGAGTATCGTCAATTAGACGCCGCCCACGCAGTTGTAGCCAACTCGGAATTAAGGTGTAGGCGCGATGAGCCACTTGTAAATAATCAGGCACAGCAACCATCAGGCGTGGCTTGATAAGTGACGCAACTACGGCATCTGCCACCTGCTCTGGTGTAACAGCAGGGATGATGCTCGCCGCCTTATCGGTACCCGCTGTAAGCTCAGTCAGTACTTTAGAGGGCATGATGCAGGTGAACTCAACACCACTGTCGCGATACTCACCTGCCACCGACTCAGTCATGCCCACTACCGCAAACTTAGTACCGCAATAAATCGCCGAGCCCGGTAAAGCAAAGCGACCCGCTAGTGACGCAATATTGACAATATGCCCACTCTGGCGCTCCAAGAGCTTCGGCAAGGCAACTTGCATGCCATGGATCACACCACGGAAATTAATATCGATTTGCGCATCGGCTAACGCTGGATCTTCATCCAAAAAATAACCCATTGGCATGATGCCTGCGTTGTTAATAAGCCCATACAGCGAGCCCAGTGCCGCTTCCGTTTCAGCAATAAATTGCGCAAAAGACTCACGCTCACGCACATCCAAACGTCCAGCATGAGCCCCTATACGCTTAGCCTCTCGCTGCGCCAGCTCCAGATCAATATCGCCGATACTAACTCTAGCACCCTGCGCTGTTAACGCCTCGGCGATAGCCAGCCCAATACCGCGTGCACCTCCTGTAATGGCGATGACTTTTCCAACTAAAGCATTACGAGGTGATGTCATGGTGCTAGCTCCAAAAGTGCGTTATTAAGCTCGGACGACACGATATTCATCTACATTAAATCGACTTAGCTGGCGTTTCATCTCCAGCGTACTCCATGGCCATACCGTGCTATTACGGCCATTACGGTCAATAAAGTAGCTGGTGCAGCCACCGCGATTCCACACAGAATCTTCGAGAGCCGACTGCACTCGAGCATTGAAATCAGCAACGCGAAGCGGATCCGTTTCTATGCTACGAAGATTCAACTCTCGCGCCTTCTCAATAGCATCCACGACATAGGCCAGCTGCGCTTCGATAATCAGAAACGCCGATGAACTAACTGCGATATTGGGACCAAACATGAGAAAGGCGTTGGGACAGTCGGCCACCATTGTCCCCATATAGCCTTCGGGACTACCTTGCCAAACATCTGACATTCGCTGGCCATGACGATTAAATACACGCTTGGCAATCGGTGGCTCAGCAATCTCAAAGCCAGTGCCTAGAATGATGACATCTGCTTCATAAGTGCTGCCATCGGCGGCAACTAGCGTATTACCTGTCACTTTAGCCAATGCACTACTGACCACATCCACATTGGGCTGAACCAATGCTGGATACCAGTCGTTCGACTGCAAAACACGCTTGCAGCCAATGGTGTACTGCGGAGTCAGGCGACTACGTAGCATCGGATTCTTGACTGCGCGATGTAAATTAAACTTCGCTAGACGCTGAAACTGCTTCATCGCGGCGATGTTTTGCATGCCGCCATTGAGCGTTTCAAATATGCCAAAAACTGCGCCACGGACAGCGAGCTGAGCCAACGGCAAGCGCTTAAATAGGCGCTGAACAATGCCTGGCAAAGCTTGGTCCATTTTCGGTAAAACCCAATGCGGCGTGCGCTGAAATACCATGAGCTTGCCAACAGTCGGCTGAATAGCTGGAACAAACTGAATGGCAGACGCGCCCGTGCCAATGACAGCAACTCGTTTATTGTTCAAATCGATATCGTGGCGCCAGCGCGATGAGTGAAACACATCCCCGGAAAACTCACTTAAGCCCGGAACACTTGGCAGCACGGGTTCGTGCATAGGGCCACCAGCCATGATGACAAAGCGCGCATGAAATTCGCCGTGATTTGTTTGTAAATGCCAGCATGCGTCCGTGTCTGACCATGCCGCCGTGATGACTTCGTGCTGAAACTTCACCATCGGTAACACGCGATAAGACTCTGCTACGCCTTGTAAATAAGC
>CAXIBK010000133.1:0-5758 GCA_964022225.1 uncultured Paraperlucidibaca sp. | reverse complement strand
CGAGCGCTGAATTAGAGGCTATTGAGCAGCAGCGCCGGCAGTTACAGCTAGACGCTGAGCGTTTGCAAGCTGAGCGTAATGCTGGCTCTAAGCGCTTCGGTCAGGCTAAGCGTAATGGCGAAAGCACCGATGCACTGCAGCTTGAAATGACAGCTATTAACACCGCTTTAGCTGAGGCTGAGCAAGCATTATTGCAAGTCCAAGCATCTTGGCAGGCCTTGGCGCTAGGCTTGCCAAATATGCCCCATGAGTCCGTGCCAGCAGGCAAGGGCGAAGATGACAATATAGAAATTCGCCGCTGGGGCACGCCAGGCACATTCGATTTTGAAGTGAAAGATCACGTCGCCTTAGGTGCAAATCTCGGCATGGATTTCGAACGCGCGAGTAAGCTCAGCGGTGCACGCTTTACCGTCCTCGCTGGACCATTGGCTAGGCTGCACCGCGCTTTGACGCAGTTTATGCTCGACACTCACACTAATCAGCATAGCTATAACGAAGTGTATGTGCCGTATTTAGTTAATGCCGAAAGCCTGCAAGGAACCGGTCAATTGCCTAAATTTGCCGATGACTTATTCAAGCTCCAAGGCGAGCGCGAGCTGTTTTTGATCCCGACCGCTGAAGTGCCGGTGACCAATTTACATCGTGATGAAATCATCTCTGCCGATGAGTTACCCAAGCGCTATGTCGCGCACACGCCATGTTTTCGCAGTGAGGCCGGCGCTTACGGTCGCGATACGCGTGGCATGATTCGCCAACATCAATTCGAAAAGGTTGAGCTGGTGCAGTTTGTTCGACCTGAAGATAGCGATGCCACCTTAGAAACACTGGTTGGCCATGCCGAGGCGATCTTGCAAGCGTTGGAGCTACCATATCGCACCATGCTGTTGTGCGGCGGCGATATGGGCTTTTCCGCCTGCAAAACCTATGATCTTGAAGTGTGGCTGCCCGGCCAACAGACCTATCGTGAAATTTCTTCCTGCTCAAACTTCGCCAGCTTTCAAGCCCGCCGTCTGCAAGCCCGCTACCGTCACCCAGAAACTGGTAAGCCAGACTTATTGCACACGCTCAATGGCTCTGGTCTTGCCGTTGGCCGCACCTTGGTCGCGGTACTAGAAAACTATCAAGAGGCCGATGGCAGCATTCGTATTCCTGTCGTATTGCAGCCGTATATGGGCGGATTGACGCGCTTGGGTGCTAATGCTTAATGGATACCTTACCGCTGGGCTTTCGCCTCAAAGATAAGCCCTGTTTACTGGTTGGTGGCGGCGAAATCGCCCAGCGTAAAGCCTCGCTTTTGCTTCGCGCTGGCGCTCGCATTCATTTAATTGCACTTGAAGTAATGCCTGCCTTGCGAGAGGTGGTAGAAGCACACGGTGGCCACGTTAGCCTACGCGCTTATGATAGCCGCGACATGACTGGCAATGCTTTGGCAGTTGCTGCCACCAATAAAAATTATCTCAACGCTCAAATCTCCGCCGATGCTCAATCCCGCGGCATCCCCGTCAATGTAGTCGACGCGCCGGCGCTGTGCACGGTCATTTTCCCCGCCATAGTCGATCGATCGCCCTTGCTCATTGGTATCTCGAGCAATGGCGTATCGCCCGTGCTCGCACGCATCTTGCGCGGCAAAATAGAATCACTGATTCCTGCCGCGTATGGCCGATTAGCCGAACTTCTAGGCGAGTTTCGCGAAAAAGCCAAAGCCCGTTTTCCTGATGTTTCCGTGCGGCGCTTATTTTGGGAAACACAGCTCGATGGCAACATGCCAGAGTTGGTATTTTCAGGCCGAGTTGATGCAGCTCGCGCCGCAATAGAACAAGCGATTGCTAACCCTGATCAGCGCGGGGCAGGTGAGGTCTACTTAGTTGGTGCCGGCCCTGGTGATCCAGACTTGCTTACGTTCAAAGCACTCAGGCTAATGCAACAGGCCGATGTCGTGGTCTATGATCGGCTGGTGTCTGCGCCCATATTGGATTTATGTCGCCGCGATGCCGAGCGAATTTATGTTGGTAAGGCTCGCGCCGACCATGCCTTGCCACAAGAGGGCATCAACGCTTTGCTCGTACGTTTGGCGCAAGAAGGTAAACGTGTCTGCCGTTTAAAGGGCGGCGACCCATTCATTTTTGGTCGTGGTGGTGAAGAAATCGAGGAGCTCAGCGAGGCAGGCGTTAGTTTTCAAGTGGTACCAGGCATTACCGCCGCCAGTGGTTGCTCAGCCTATGCTGGCATTCCACTGACTCATCGCGATTACGCACAATCAGTCCGCTTTGTCACTGGTCATCTGAAAAATGGCACGCCAGATCTGCCCTGGGCCGAGCTAGTGCATCCGAATCAAACGCTCGTGCTGTATATGGGCCTGGTGAGTTTGGGGCCAATTCGTAATCAGTTGCTGGCTCATGGCTTAGCGCCAACGACACCGGTAGCGATGATTTCTAAAGGTACAACCCCTGATCAACGTATTGTTATTGGTACTTTAGAAACCATTGAAGATAAGTTGGCGAATGAGCCACTACCTGCTCCAACCCTGATCATCGTTGGTGAGGTTGTAAAACTGCGCGGTCGCTTAAATTGGTTTGTTCCACTGTCGTAATTATGTGTGTTTATGTATACTCCGTGCATACTACAAGGAGTACGGTCCGACATGCCTTTAACAGAGCAAAGCGCAGCAGCCGTTGCAGAAATGGAGCCAGCAGCTATTCTCAAGCCTAAGGTGCGACGTATGCCGCGAGCTAGGCGCGAGCAACAATTATTGAATGTTGCTTTACAGCTTTTTATTGAGCACGGCTACCAAGGAACCTCGATGGAGGATATCGCCTCTGCCGCTGGGGTAACGCGCCCAATCGTCTACAATCATTTTGGTTCAAAAGATGGTATCTACTTAGCTTGCCTTCGTCGCGCTCGCGCCTCGCTAGATCAGCATATTGTCGATGCAGCACAAGACCCAACAACGATAGAAGGCCGCCTTAAGGCGGGTATTGAAGGCTATTTCACCTTCGTCGAAGAGAATCGCTGCTCTTGGCATCTTTTATTTGGTGGCGGTGCCGCCATCGCTGGCACAGCAGCAGAAGAAGCTTCGCGCTTAAGGTTCCAAACTGTCGAAAAAATCACACAATTGCTGCTTGCGGTTGTTCAAGGCATTGATGAAGAGACCTGCGAAGGATTTGCTCACGCAGTCTCTGGTGCTGGTGAGCAAATTGCTAAGTGGTGGATGCAACGCCCGCATATTACTAAGCAGCATGTCGTTGGGCTAATGCTTAACTTTACTTGGAACGGCTTGAAGGCTTTGCAGCAGCCCTAATCTTTGATTTGTAATTCACGTGATTTTTGAAAAACATAGCGCAGTTTTTCATACTCAAATGGTGTGTTCAGAGAGCCATACTCATAGGAAGTATTTGCGCGCTCATCGGTAATTTGTAAGCCGTAGAGTGCAAGATAATCTCTCTTAATGTCTGCACTATTGATGAAGTTAATCTGCGTGCTGGCGCCGACATCAAAGAGACGTCCGCCGGCATCTCGCAAATTTGATGGGCCGAGCAGGGGCAGCATGATGTATGGGCCTGCTCCGACCCCGTAAAATCCCAACGTTTGCCCGAAATCCTCTTCTTGTCTCGCCAATCCAATTGCTGATGCTGGATCAAATAGCCCTGCAATGCCTATTGTTGTGTTCAGCAATAACCTGCCTGTAGTCGTAGCCACTCGTTTTGGCTTGAGCTGTAAAATGCTATTCAGCAGATTAGTGACATCACCTAAATTATTAAAGACGTTATGAACTCCGCTACGCACAAACGAGGGCAGAGCGAAGCGATAACCTCGCACAACAGGCAGCAAAACATACTCGTCGGCGCGCTGGTTGAAGTGGTAAACCCGACGATTCACTGCTTCCCAAGGGTCCTTCACTGCAAGTGCGACTAAGCTAGAGCGCTCAAAGACTATTTGATGATCGCTAGGCACGAACCGCAAAGAGTCTAGTGGACTTTGTGGGTAGCTGCTAAGTGCTTCATCAGCCGAGGCGAGTTGGCTGCAAAATAAGACAACAAAGCAGATAGTACGCATAAGCGTTTTTACGGCGTTTAAAATGAGCATATTAGTCATTGAAAATACTCATCATTTTCTCAACATAAGGGATGTATTTAATGTTGCCTAAGTGGCCGCCATGATCAAATACAGTAAGCCTGTCGCCAAACGTTGTGTGCAGAAAGGCGAAATCTACGGGCTGTAAAATTAGGTCATCAGCATTTGTGATCACTTGCACATTTTGGGCGCCGCGCAGGTAGTCAGCAATAGAGGCTAGGCCGCTAATATTGTCTAAATGGGTAATATCAAGATTTGGCTGACTTTTTTGCACATAGGGTAGTAGTTGCAACTTCACATAGCAGGCAAAGTCGCAAAACAGCGAGCGCCTAAAGTAGGGCGTTAGGCTGCTAGATTCACTTAAATCGGCATCGATGGGTACGATTTGCCCGCGCTTATTGACTACGTCGCTAGTAAATACGATGTCGGCGGCGGCAAAACGAAACACACTGCCAATTAACATAGCCATTTCTTCGTTATTAAGTGCTTCTGATGAACGCTGAAAGTCGTAAAGCACCGCTGCAGACAGCTCCACGCTGCCTTTTTCGTAAAAAAACCGCGATAACTTACTGAAAATTAACTCAAAAAAACCATCCTTTCCTTTTGCTTTTGGCACATCGGCTTGCACCAGCTTATCGAGCTGTTGCGTTGAGCGCAGCACACTAACGGGTGGGTTCAGCAGTGCTATATGTTGAAAGTAAAATTGTGGGTTTTTCGCATCGGCAGCGGCTATAAACGCTGCATGAAGGGCGCCTAAGCTATAGCCGGCAAGGTCTATACGGGTGTAGTCCAGTGTTGAGTTATCTTTTAAAACGGCAGTCATCACGCGCATTAAATCATCGGCGTCTTCGCTACTGATGCCTGGCGTAGCTGAGCGTGATGCCGCTGCAATAAAGTCATAGCTCGTTGGCGAGGATAGCTGAACCACATGATAGCCACGGCTATAAAATACTTTCTTTAGAAATTCGATGGTGTCGTTTTTATAGTTAGCGCCAGTGCCTGCAATGATGAAAATTAATGGCGCGGCTTTGGGCTGGCGAGCGATTCGATAATGCAGCTTTTTCACTGCCCAGAAGCTATCCGGCAAACCAAACTCGCGCTCTGGCCGAATGTTTAGCTTGTAGTCATCTTGATCGATGTATTTGTCTTCCGGCAGCTGGCTTGGCTGCAATGGTGCCGGTGTACCTGCAATCGTCGACATAAATGGGTTGCTTAGCGGGAACTCACTTGGAGTGATCGTGAGTGTATTAGCCAGGGCGGTTGACGAGATGAACAGCCCCAAACATAGGCAAATTGATCTGACATTTAACATAATATAAATTATACGCATCGTAATATTAGCCTTACCCAAAGAAATTTTGGTTTATGCAAGCACGCATCTTGCCATGAAACATGATGAGAAACAGACCTATGTATGATGTTTAGCTTCGCGTATAATCCGCGCCATGAATAAGCCCACCACGTCCTCCGATACCTCGTTGACCTGTCCTGGGCTATTGCTATTGCATGTCGACGCTGACTGCGTCGTGGTACAAAAACCTGCTGGCTTGCACTCGGTTCCTGGCCTAGGCCAAGATAAAACCGACAGCGTACTTACCCGCCTACAAGCACAAGATCCCAATATTTTTGCCGTGCATAGACTCGACAGAGACACTTCTGGCGTGATGGTTTATGGCCGCCATAGCGC
>CAXIBK010000132.1:0-5858 GCA_964022225.1 uncultured Paraperlucidibaca sp. | reverse complement strand
GAGCGACCTCTTGGCTGAGGCGAGCAATTTCCTTATCCAAGCGCGCCAACTCAGCGCCAACATCGATCAAGCCTGCAAGCGGCACGCCCAGCGTCATCTCGCCGACTAGGGCGGTTGAAACTGGCGGCATATCAGCCTCAGTAGCAACCGGCGTGATGCTTTCCAAACGGCCAATAAAACGTAGCAATGCGCCTTGGCGTTGCAAGCGCGCAAGGTCGTTTTCGCTTGCATTAGCGACCAATAAAGGCAACGGCTTGCCAGGCGAGATGCCCAATTCGCCACGGATATTACGAAGGCCAGCCACGAGCTGTTGCAGCCACGCAATCTCAGCAGCCGCGTCATCATCGATGCGCGACAGATTGGGTTCGGGGTAGCGTGCCAGCATCAAAAATTCACCTTCAACATTGGCCAGCGGTTTCACGCGCTGCCAAATCTCTTCGGTGATAAACGGCATTAGAGGGTGCGTGATGCGCAAAATCGTTTCCAGCACGCGAACCAAAGTGCGGCGAGTCGCGCGTTGCTCATCGGCAGATGAGCTCGTCTCGGCCATCAGCACCGGCTTAGTTAGCTCCAAATACCAGTCGCAGTATTCGTTCCAAACAAAGTCATAGATGGTTTGCGCGACGTGATCGAAACGGTACTCGGCCATCGAGGCGATAACAGCAGCTTCGGTTTCTTGCAGGCGCGAGATGATCCAGCGGTCGGCTAGCGAGTAGGTCAACGGCAGCGATTCATCTTGGCCGCAGTCTTTGCCTTCGGTGTGCGAGAGCACATAGCGCGAGGCATTCCAGAGCTTATTGCAGAAGTTGCGATAGCCCTCGACACGATTCATGTCGAACTTGATGTCGCGGCCGGTCGAAGCCAGTGCGCAGTTGGTAAAGCGCAGGGCATCAGTACCAAAGGCGCGAATACCATCGGGGAACTCTTTGCGCGTGGACTTCTCGATTTTTTCGGCCATTTTCGGCTGCATGAGGCCGGTGGTGCGTTTTTCCACTAGCTCATCAAGGCTGATGCCGTCGATGATGTCGAGCGGGTCGAGCACATTGCCCTTGGATTTCGACATTTTCTGGCCTTCGCCATCGCGCACCAAGCCATGCACATACACGGTTTTGAATGGCACTTGCGGCGTGCCATCGTCATTTTTCATGAAGTGCATGGTCATCATGATCATGCGCGCGACCCAGAAGAAAATGATGTCGAAGCCGGTGACTAGCACATTGGTCGGATGGAACGTGGTGAGATCAGGCGTTTTATCTGGCCAGCCTAGCGTGGAGAATGTCCACAGCGCCGAGCTGAACCAAGTGTCGAGCACGTCATCATCTTGGCGCAGCGAAATATCGGCGCCGAGATTGTGCTTAGTGCGCACTTCGGCCTCATCGCGACCAACATAGACGCGGCCCGAGTTGTCATACCACGCCGGGATGCGATGACCCCACCAGAGCTGACGCGAAATGCACCAATCTTGAATATCGCGCATCCAGGAGTAATACATGTTTTGGTATTGCTCGGGCACGAATTTGATGCGGCCATCTTCGACTGCTTCTAATGCCGGTTTGGCGAGCACGGAGGCTTTCACATACCACTGGTCTGTCAGCCACGGCTCCACGACGACATTGGAGCGGTCGCCGGTGGGTACTTTCAAGTCATGCGGTTTGATTTCACCCAGCCAGCCTTCTGTTTCGGCTTGAGCCACGACAGCTTTGCGTGCGGCAAAGCGGTCGAGGCCGGCGTAGGTGGCGGGGCAGGCTTCTGGTGCTAATGGCGCGAACGTGCCACCGGCCATGACCTCGAAGGTCGCTAAAATCGCGGCGTCACGGTCAAGCACATTAATCAATGGCAGGTTGTGGCGTTTGCCCACCTCATAGTCGTTGAAATCGTGCGCGGGCGTGATTTTTACGCAGCCGGTGCCGAAGTCTTTGTCGACATAGCTATCGGCCACGATAGGAATTAAGCGACCAGTAATTGGCAAACAAACCTGCTGGCCAATCAAATGTGTATAGCGTTCATCTTCCGGATGTACCGCCACGGCTGTATCGCCGAGCATGGTCTCGGGGCGTGTGGTGGCAACGATCAAATAATCTCTGCCTTCAACGCCAGTCACCCCGCTTGCCGAGCCTGTGATGGGATAACGGAAATGCCACATCGAGCCTTTCTTTTCTTCCGATAACACTTCCAAGTCAGAGATGGCCGTGTGCAGTTTCGGATCCCAGTTCACCAAGCGTTTGCCGCGATAAATCAGGCCGTCTTCATGTAGGCGCACAAAGGCTTCTTGCACAGCCTTCGACAGGCCGGCATCCATGGTGAAGCGCTCGCGCGACCAGTCGACTGATGAGCCTAGGCGACGGATTTGGCGAGTGATATTGCCGCCAGATTGCTCCTTCCATTCCCAGACTTTCTCTAAGAATTTGTCACGGCCAAGGTCATGACGATTAATGCCATGTGCTGCCAGTTGACGCTCCACCACCATTTGCGTGGCGATGCCAGCGTGATCGGTACCCGGCTGCCATAGCGTGTTGTGGCCGCGCATGCGATGAAAACGCACGAGCGCATCCATGATAGCGTTGTTGAAACCGTGGCCCATGTGCAGTGAGCCGGTCACGTTCGGCGGCGGGATCATGATGCTATAAGGCGTGCCCGTGCCCGAAGGCTTAAAGCAGCCAGCGGCCTCCCAGCGTTCGCTCCAAGTGGCTTCAATGTCGGCGGGGTTAAACGTGGATTCCATAGATTTCTCGCAACGGCAAAACGAATGGTCAGTGCTGTGACCGCAAGGCGTGATTATACCTGCAGCGGCGGCTTAGTGCGTGGCTGCTAGAGTGGCAACTCGTGCGCATCGACGCTATAGCCTTGGCGCTTATAGGCTTTCCAATGCTCGCGAGCTTGTTCACGCTCGGTGTCGGTGCCAGCCACAATCTCAATGACACGATTAAAGCGCTCAAAACCCGGCGCTAAATTCGCGCCAAGGTTGATTAAAATATCGCGGCATTCTGCTGGCGGCGCTTGCCATGTTACTCGCACTGGCGGCGGTGGCGTGGGGCCATCACCGACTAAATGGTGTGGAATAAATGACTCGGCCTTGAAAGTCCACAAGGCCTCATCGAGCGCTTCCGCTTCGGCTTTGGTGTCGGCAACAATCAACACTTGGCGCTTTTGCTTCAAGGCCTTTTCCGCCAAACGACAGACGGTGGTCGTCCGAGCGCCTAAAGGCGCTTCAGGCGGTAACACATAGAAGGTGATTTCCACTGCTTAGGCTGCTGCACGCGCGCGTAAAAACTCGAGCAATAGCGGCACCGGACGGCCGGTTGAGCCTTTCGCGGCGCCACTGAGCCATGCAGTGCCTGCGATGTCTAAGTGCGCCCAGTCATAGGCCTTGGTGAAGCGAGCCAAATAGCAGGCGGCAGTGATTGAGCCAGCAGTAGGGCCACCAATATTTGCGATGTCGGCAAATGGCGAGTCGAGCAATTCTTGGTAGTCATCCCAGACCGGCATGCGCCACGCGCGGTCATCCACGCGTTGGCCAGCAGCGAGCAGCTCATCGGCGAGTTCATCTTTGGGTGAGAACAAGCCGGTGGCGACTTTGCCTAAGGCCACTACGCACGCGCCAGTAAGTGTGGCGATGTCGACGACGGCGGCAGGCTTGAAGCGTTCGACATAGGTCAGCGCGTCGCAGAGCACTAAGCGGCCTTCGGCGTCGGTGTTGAGGATTTCCACGGTTTGACCCGATAGCGTGGTGACAATATCGCCGGGGCGTGTGGCAGTTCCTGATGGCATGTTTTCGGCACAAGCAATCACGCCGATGACATTGAGCTTGAGTTTGGCGAGCTTGATCGCGGCCATCACGCCTAAGACAGAAGCTGCGCCGCACATATCGTATTTCATCTCGTCCATGCCGGCACCGGGTTTTAGGCTGATGCCGCCGGTATCGAAAGTGATGCCTTTGCCGACGAGTACCACCGGCGCCTCTTTAGCCTTGCCACCTGAGTAAGTCATGGTCACTAACTGTGCTTCGTGAGCCGAGCCTGCCGACACGGACAGCAAGCAATGCATGCCCATTTTGCGTAGTTCGGCATCGCCCTTAACGTCCACGCTCATATTGCCGTCGCCATCTAAGGCGCGTGCCATTTCGGCAAGATAGCCAGGGTAGGCGACATTGGCGGGTTGGTTGCCTAAGTCGCGAGCAAAGTTCTGACCGGTGCCAATGCATTGGCCCCAGACCAACGCTTCTTTCGCCGCTTTTAGCTCGGCTTTGTCGGCAATGGCCAAGGTCAGCTTAACGCTGGCAGCAGCCGGCTTCTTGGTTTTATAAACATCGAAGCGATAGCTCGCGGCTAGCGCGAAGCGAGCGTGGTCACTAATGCGCTCATTGAGATCGCGGCCTGCAACGGGTAGTTCGCACAAAGTTGATGCCACTTTGCTCATTTTATTTGGCAGTGCTTTTACTGCGCTGGTGATAATTTTTTGCCATTGCTGCAAATTAATGGTTTCAGCATCGCCAGCACCAACGACTAAAACTAGGTTTGCTTTTACGCCAGTTAAGCCATAGAGCGTTTGCGTTTGCCCGGGCTTGCCTTCAAAGCCAGCAGCGTCGAGTGCGGCTTGCAGAGCACCTGCGCTGGCGTCGTTTAGCGCGGTGGCAGCAGGGCTTAAGCGTGTGCCTTGGGCGGCAATAATGAGCGCTGTGTGGGCAGCCTCGGCAAGATGGTCGTGAGCAATAACGGCAACAGCCAATTCCATAAAAACCTCATCGTGGCGAATTCAGCGTATATCTACCCTTGAGATGATGCATTGAGGGAAGACACAGCCGAGTGGATGTCTGATAATCTGCGGCTAGTTTACTGCTCATCAGCCCTTTTGCCAGTGCCATCTCACGCCCTGGCCGGCAATGACCCTTATTATTTATAGGATGCTGCTGTGATCATCCAGCGATACATCAATAAGCAAGTGCTAGGCACGACGATGGCAGTAGCGGGCTTGCTCACTGTGATCTTGATGAGCGGTCGCATCATTCAATTTTTTGAGCGCGCTGCTTCAGGCAAGTTATCAGTCAATTTATTAGCGGCGGTGGTGTGGTATCGCTTGCCGAGTTTTCTTGAGCTAATTTTGCCCCTAGGCCTGTTTATGGGGCTACTACTCGCGCTTGGGCGCATGTATTTAGACAATGAAATGTCTGTGTTGTCGGCGTCTGGCATAGGTCAGCGGCATCTGATTCGTTGGCTATCGCCGGTGGTCATGCTGATCATTATTGCCACGGCCGTAATGTCCTTGTGGCTCACTTCCTTAGGTTATGCGGCATCTGCCAAGCTTTATGCTGAGCAGGCTGAGCGCAGCACCTTTGATCTCATTCAGCCCGGCCGCTTTCAACAATTAGGCGATCGTATGCTCTATGCCGACCTCAGCGCCGATCGTTCGCGACTGCAAGATGTCATCATGTTGGAGGCCAAGAAAGACGCGAATGGCGTTGAGCGCCAAGTCATTATTCAAGCCAAATCGGGCCAGCGTGTTTACGATGAAGACTTAAAGGGCCAGGCCATCGAGCTCAGCGAAGGCTCACGTTGGGATGTGCGACCAGGTGATGGCGCATATCAGCGTATGCAATTTGATAGCTATCGCCTGCGCTATAAACAAGCCGATGCGCCATTGGAAAAGGCCGATAGCCCACGCGCAATTTCAACAGCTGAGCTTTGGCAGCAACGTTTCGATGATCCGAAAGCTGCCGCTGAGATAGGCTGGCGATGGTCGCTTGTGGTGTTGGTGCCTATTATTTCCTTATTGGCTTTACCGCTGGCAAAAGTTAATCCGCGCCAAGGTCGCTACCTGAAGCTGTTGCCGGCGGTGGTGTTGTATTTGAGCTATGTCGTGCT
>CAXIBK010000131.1:0-5941 GCA_964022225.1 uncultured Paraperlucidibaca sp. | reverse complement strand
AAAACCTTTTGGCGTAGTGACTTCGCCATCGGCAAAATGGCAGCCTTCTTCGTCGCCGGATTGGTTAATTGGAGCAAGTACTTCTTCGCAGTATTTCGCGCACTCTTCCAAGATGGCATCGACCATATCTGGTGTGGCGTCTTCACCGCCAGGTAAGTTTGCGTAGTGCTTTGGATAGTCAAAGACTTCGTTCATGAGGAAGCGCATATCGCGCAAAGGAGCCTTGTAAGTTGGCATGGTGTAATCACTCAGTTAGTTGAACACCACTAACTTATACGCATAAAGCGCGTCCGGGTCATTGGCAGAATTAAGCAGTACGTCTGGCATATCGGACAATTGGTCGGAGCAGATTTGGGCAGCTAGTATCCATAAAGACAATAGCTGCCCAGGGTTTTAGCTCAGTAACGAGATGTCGGCCACGCGAAAGAACAGCGCGCGCAGTTGATTGAGCAGACGTAAACGGTTTAAGCGGATGGTAGAGTCGTCGGCATTGACCATGACATGATCAAAGAAGGCATCTACTGGACCACGCAGCGTCGCGAGTAGACTAAGAGCTTGGCCATAGTCTCCGGAGGCATAAAGCGGTGCCAGACGTGTTTGTAAGGCATCGAGCTGAGCTGCTAAGTCTTGTTCGGCCGGTTCTTGTAAAAGTGAGCTGTCGACAGAGCCAGAAACCGAAGCTTCTTTAGCCAAGATGTTAGCCACGCGTTTATTTGCCGCAGCTAAGGCAGCAGCTTCAGGCAAGCCGCTAAACGCTGCAACTGCCTGCACACGACGAGCAACATCACCAGCGACAGTAGGTTGGCAAGCTTGCACCGCGGCAATAACTTCGGCGCTAATGCCCTGCTCTTCGAACATGGCGCGATAACGCCCTAGCAGAAAGCTAAATACCTCATCGGCGGAGTTGGCTTGAGTAACCGTGGAGCCGTGTTGAGCGACAGCCGTGGCGACTAGTTCGCGTAGATCAATGCGGTAGTCACCTGCAATTAATATGCGCAGCACTCCCAAAGCCGCGCGGCGCAATGCAAATGGGTCTTTTGAGCCGGTAGGCGGTTGGCCGATGCCAAACAAGCCGGTCAATGTGTCGAGCTTATCGGCCAACGACACAGCAGCGCCGGTGGTAGTCGTTGGCAATGTGTCGCCAGAGAAGCGTGGCAAATACTGCTCGTTGAGTGCCAGCGCAACATCATTGGCGAGGCCTTCATGGCGCGCGTAATGGTAGCCAGCGATGCCTTGTAGCTCGGGGAACTCACTGACCATTTCGCTCGCTAAATCAGACTTGCAAAGTTTGCCAGCGAGTTCTGCAGAGGCAACATCGCTACCGATGAGCCCTGCGATATGTCCGGCCAGCTTCGATACGCGCTCGGCCTTGGCGAAAACTGTGCCGAGCTGCGCTTGAAACACGACTTGCTTGAGGCGTTCATTGCGCTCGGCAAGCGTGATCTTTTTATCTTGGCTGAAAAAGAACTCGGCATCGGTTAAGCGTGGGCGCACTACTTTCTCATTACCAGAAATGATCTTTTCCGGGTCCGTAGAGTCGATATTGGCCACGGTGATGAAGCGCGCCATGAGTTGATCATTGGCATCGACTAGGCAGAAGTATTTTTGATTGTCCTGCATGGTAGAAATTAGCGCTTCTTGCGGCACGCTCAAAAAGCGTTCTTCAAAACTGCAGACCAACGGCACTGGCCATTCCACCAGGGCGGTAACTTCGTCGAGCAGCGCATCGGGCATTAACGCTCGACCACCAGCTTGTTTGGCTAGGTCATTGACCACACTTTGAATTTGCGTGCGGCGTTCAGTGAAATCAGCAAGCACGTGCGCTGAGCGCATGGCCTCAACATAATCATCGGCATGGGTAAGCTCTACAGCCGATGGATGGTGGAAGCGATGGCCAAAGCTTGTGCGTCCGCTGTTGAGGCCGAGTATAGAGGCTGGCACCACGGCATCACCGTAAAGCAACACTAGCCAATGCATAGGGCGTACAAACTCGACACGGCTGCTGCCCCAGCGCATGCGTTTGGCTATGGGTAGTTGCTTAATGGCTTGCTCAAAAATATCCGCGAGTAAGTCTGCTGCAGACTCGCCTTTGACGGTACGTACTAGGCGAAGCTTTTCGCCCGTGGCATCTAAGTCAGCGACTTCGACACCATTTTTACGAGCAAATCCGAGCGCCGCGGGCGTAGCTTGGCCATCGGCAGTGAAAGAGGCCTTTACGGGCGGGCCATCAGCGCGGATTTCGCGATCTGGTTGCTGCGGGGCTAATGCGTCGATGATTAGGCCTAAGCGTCTCGGTGCAGCAAAAAAGCGTACGCCAGCGAACTCTAGGCCTTTGCCTTTGAGGCCTTGCTCAACGCCATCACGTAAAGCCGTGGCGAGTGTTAGCAAGGACTTGGGTGGTAGCTCTTCGCCGCCTAATTCAAACAAAACGGATGGGTGGCTCATGACTGCTTCTCCCCTGCTGTTGCCACCTGGGCATCGATGGTGGCCATCACCTCTGTGCGTAAAGCGGGATCGGCAAGTGGGAAGCCTAGCGCTGCACGTGAATCGAAATAGCTTTGTGCCACAGCACGAGCCAATGCGCGAACACGCAAAATAAAGCGTTGGCGTTCTGTGACCGAAATTGCCCGACGGGCATCTAGTAAGTTGAAGGTGTGCGAGGCCTTCAGGACAAACTCATACGCGGGTAATGGCAGTTTCAGTGCCATGATGCGGTTGGACTCGGACTCGTAGAGGTCGAATAGCTTAAACAATTCATCAATATTGGCGTGCTCGAAATTGTAAGTCGATTGCTCAACTTCGTTCTGATGAAAGACATCGCCATAAGTGACTTTGCCGAATGGACCATCAGTCCAAACTAAGTCGTATACCGAGTCGACGCCTTGCAGATACATGGAGAGTCGCTCGAGGCCGTAGGTGATTTCGCCGGTTACGGGATAGCACTCGAGACCACCGACTTGCTGAAAATAGGTGAACTGGGTGACTTCCATGCCATTGAGCCAAACTTCCCAACCTAAACCCCACGCACCTAGTGTTGGCGACTCCCAATTGTCTTCGACGAAGCGGATGTCATGCACAGTGGGGTCAATGCCGATATGGCGTAGCGAATTTAAATACAGGTCTTGGATATTTGGCGGATTTGGCTTCAACACCACTTGGAACTGGTAATAGTGCTGTAGGCGATTGGGGTTTTCGCCATAGCGGCCATCGGCTGGGCGGCGCGATGGCTGCACATAGGCGGCATGCCATGCTTCAGGCCCAATGGCGCGCAAAAACGTCGCGGTATGAAACGTGCCCGCGCCCATTTCCATGTCATAAGGCTGTAGTACACAGCAGCCCTGCTCTGCCCAATAGCTCTGCAACGCTAAAATGAGACCTTGAAAGGTTTGGATGGGTTGTGCGGTATCGCTCATGAGCTATTCCTAACGTCGTTTGGCAGCAGTGAGAAAATTACGCTGCAAATAAGCGCAGAAGTATAGCTGAGGCAGGTTCAATAGGCACAAAAAAGGGCCAATGCGGTTTATGGCATTGACCCTTTTTTGCATAGCGCTAAGATTATCTTAGCGCTATGCGGCGACAGCTTATTTAGGGCTGATAGCGGCTACGGCAACAACCACATTGGTTTTCGCATCAACACGAACAATATGATCACCAACTTTTAGCAACTTAGTGCCTTTAGGCTGTGTGCTTAGTTTTTTTACCGAGCTGGCATCTACTTCAACAGCCGACTTTGCCACGCTGCTGTCGAGCTTAGCACCTAGCACTAACTTCGACTCATAGCCCGCTGCTGGCGCATTGGTATCGCTACCGCCAAGCATTTTGCCCATAAGCTTGCTAGTCGCTGTGCCGCTAGCGAAGTGTTTGGCTAGGACTACGCGGTCTTTTGCGCTGATTTGCATTTCAGCATTTTGTTTAAAGCCAGCAACAGACGCTTGAGCTGTGCCGAGTTTGGCTTCGGCCTGAGCTTTTGCGTCGTTAACGGCGGCTGCGCCGGTTGCTTTTGCTGAATTAACAGCATCACGGCCGCTTTCAGCAGCGGACTTGCCACTAGCGACACCGGCTAAGCCTGCGTTAATGGCATTATCGCGAGCAGAGGCAGCGCTTTGCTTGGCTGCTTCCTTTTGAGCCTTGAGGTCAACAGAGGCGCCAGCGTCGGCTTGAGTGCTTACGCCGGCGAGTTGTAGACCGGTGCTGATGCGAGCATCAAGTGCATAGGCGCTAGTAGTAGCAACTAATAAGGCAGCAACTAGGGCAGTACGTTTCATAAAATCCTCAGATGTGTGGTACGTGTGATTAAGCAAAACGCGAGCAGTCGAAGATGGTTTACATTAGTTTTTTGCGATCAGCGCCACACCATTGAAGCGAATGCCACTCCAGCCGGTGTTCATAAAAGCGCGAATATTGGCGTGATCACTGTCATTTGGCTTGGCTAATACAGAGGCGTAATGCTCGGCAAAACACAGCAAAGTGTCTTGCTCAGACAGCCTGTTTAACTGAGCAAATGCGAAAACGCGACACGCGCCTTCGTTTTCACCGGCGGCGTTATTAGCGGCGCCATTGCTGAAAGCACAAGGCGTGTAGCTGTAGTGTTGGTTTATCCAGGCAATGACGGTAGAAAACGCAGCTTTCTGCGCGCGCAAGTCATCGAGTAATGTGGAGTAAGTCTGAGTTGTCATAAAAGTTTATCCAATAAAAGACTGTATGCAGTGTATCGCGTGTACGGTTTGGTCTGTTGACCAAGGGCTGTGGCATGGTACCGATTGCTCAGTAAATGACATAAAATGCGCAACGAATTGCAAATTGACCTCCACTTTAGAGAGAAAATAACGATGGCCACTATCGATACTGCCGAGCTCGAACTGTTTCGCGACAACGTGAAGCGCTTTTTGGCAAACGAAATTCAACCGCATTATGAGCAATGGGAAAAAGACGCGTGGATGCCGCGCGAGTTTTGGAACAAGCTCGGCGAAAATGGCCTACTTTGCGTTGATCAACCTGAGCAATATGGTGGTGTTGGCGTACCGTTCCAGTATTCAATGGTCATTCTTAACGAAATGGCAAAGATGGGGCTATCGTCGCTAGCCACCGGCGTAAGCGTGCACTCTGATATCTGTGCACCGTATGTTGAGCACTTAGGCTCACAGGCAATTAAAGATTACTGGCTGCCTCGCATGGCCTCAGGCGAAGCCGTTGCTGCTATTGGCATGACTGAGCCAGGTGCAGGCTCCGACCTCGCAGGCATTCGTACTAGCGCTGTTCGTGACGGCGACCATTATGTGTTGAATGGTTCAAAAACCTTTATCTCTAACGGTCAACATGCCGACATCATCATCATGGCGGTGAAAACTGACCCCAGCGCAGGCGCTAAAGGTGTGTCTTTGCTGCTGGTGGACACTTCTCTGCCCGGCTTTAACAAAGGCAAGAAGCTAGAAAAAATGGGCCTGCAGTCGCAAGACACCTCCGAAATGTTTATGGATAACGTGCGCGTGCCAGTTGATTGCCTGCTAGGTCAGGAAGGCAAAGGTTTCGCTTATATGATGAATGAGCTGCCACGTGAGCGCTTGAACATCGCGGTGATCGCTGTTGCTTCGTCGGAAGGCGTGCTCGAAGACACCATCACTTATGTACAAGAGCGTAAGGCGTTCGGCAAACCATTGGCGCAACTGCAAAATACACGCTTCACGCTGGCAACTTGCAAAACCGACATCTTGGCTGCCCGTGCCTTTGTCGATAACTGCGTGAACTTGCATGCGGATGGCAAGCTGGATATCCCAACGGGCGCTGCCGTGAAGCTCTACACCACCGAGTTACAAGGCCGCGTTGCCGATGCCTGCTTACAGATGCATGGTGGTTACGGCTATATGATGGAGTATCCCGTAGCACGCGCCTATGTCGACGCGCGTATCCAGCGCATCTATGGCGGTGCTAGCGAGATCATGAA
>CAXIBK010000130.1:0-5983 GCA_964022225.1 uncultured Paraperlucidibaca sp. | reverse complement strand
GTACAGATGCGGGCTTGGCAAAAGTCGGCTTTGTCACCGAACTCCCTAATTAGGACTCATGATGCACGCTGTCATTAAACGTTTTCACGGTTGGATCGGTATCACTGCTGGCCTAGTCATGGCGCTTGTCGCCTTAACTGGCTCGCTAATGGCATTTCAACCACAAATTCTTCGCGCCATTAATGCCGAAACACTATTGGTCAGTGCTGAGGGTGCTCGTCTAAGCCCTGCCGAGCTTATCTCTGCGGTAACAGCAAAGTACCCACAGGCGCAGTGGGCTAACGTTACAGTAGCCGGACAGGATCAAGCCCCAGCGCAAGCCTTAGTAGCTCTTAGCGCAGATCAGAAGCCTAGTGTTCATTATTTTCACCCCAGCACTGGCGAGTTGTTGCCAGCTGTTCGTGGCGAAGAGGTGTTTGAGACCATCGAGCATTTGCACCGTGAGCTGCTCTTAGGCGATTTCGGCTCAAACATCACCGGCATTTCGGCTATTTTGCTCTTAGGCATGGTCATTGGTGGCTCGTATTTACGTTGGAAACGGCGACCACCTAAGCTGAGTGGTTGGTTTCTCGCACGCCGTGGTTTGAAGGGCCGCGCTCATGCTTTCCAGTGGCATGGTGTATTAGGTACATGGGCGGCATTACTCTTTGTTTTTTCAGCATCTACGGGACTGTCGTGGTCCTATGAGCCCTATAAAAAGGCGATTTACAGCGCCTTGTCAGTTGAATACAAGCCGAAACCTGCAAAGACGGCGCCAGAGCTTTTCGATGCGGCAAGCTTTCAACGCGTGATGGGTCCTGCATGGCCAGCCTTTGTTCGTGATGTTGGCGCCTTTGATGAGGCTGTATTTACGCCTAAAGGAGCTGATGTTGCTGTAGCGTATTGGTTGCCCGACGCAGCACATATTCGTGAGAAAAATGATATTCGCTTTAATGCGCAGGGCCAGCGTATTGAACACAAGCTATTTGCGCAAAAGCCCATGGGTGAGCAGCTCACGCTGTCATGGAAGATGCTGCATACAGGTCAATACTGGGGTTGGTCAGGCCAGCTCATGTTACTACTTAGCAGTCTAAGCTTGGTGGCGATGACTTACTTTGGTTTTAGATTGTTTTTTAAATCTTCGAAAAGCTAAATCTAAAGCATAAAAAGTGCCCCGTAACTGGGGCATTTTTTATGGCTGAATAATACGCCTAACGCTATGCGCTACGGCGTAAAAACAGTGGTTTTTCATTGTCTGCAGAGCCGTGATAAACCTCAGAGAAGGTATTCAGGCCGGGTAGTGCAGCCTCAGCAGCGGCATCGCTAGCCAACACAAAGGCATCGAACCCCACACGTTGCTGATAAAACAACGTGTCTTTGAAAATCTCGCCAATTGCGCGCAGTTCGCCACGGAAGCCATAGCGTGTGCGCAGCAAATACGCCGTGGAATAGCCACGGCCATCAGCAAAGCTTGGGAAACGAATGGCAACAAGATCTAGCTGTGAGACTACATCGGCAATGGTTTCGGCAAACTCATCTGGTGCCAAAATCACACCTTTACGGCCGGCATGAGCTAGCACTTCATCGCGATGAGCATTGAAGCAGTTCAGCGATAATAAAATATCGCCTTCGGGTAAAACTAAACCAGCCTCATCAGCAACAATTTCAACATAGCTGTCGGGGCTAATTTTTTTTTTTTTTTTTTTCGTTAGCATAGACTCGCTTCTTGATTGTGGCATTACCGTCACGGCGATTCATGTCTCTTTATCTTTCGCCTTCTGTCCGCAGGTCGAGATAGGTGTTAATGATTTCTTCAACGACATCGGGCATCGCTTCGGCGCTGAATGCGGGGCCCAAAATATTGCCGAGACTGGCATCATGGCCTTGGTTTCCGCCCAATGAGACTTGGTAGAACTCACTGCCTTTTTTATCCACGCCGAGAATACCAATGTGGCCAACGTGGTGGTGACCGCAGGCATTCATGCAGCCAGAAATATTTAGGTTCAATGGGCCAATGTTATAGACGGCATCAAGATCATCGAAGCGACGCTGAATTGAGTCGGCAATGGGTAACGATTTAGCGTTGGCCAATGAGCAATAGTCGCCGCCTGGGCAGCTGATGATGTCAGTCAAGAAGCCGATGTTGGCAGTGTCAAAGCCGAGCTTTTTCAATTCGCCGTAGAGTTCGAACAAGTCATCTTGCGCGACATCGGCAAGCACTATGTTTTGCTCATGGGTGGTGCGAATTTCCGCAAAGCTATAACGCTCAGCCAAGTCAGCAATGCCATCCATTTGTTCAGCTGTCATATCGCCTGGAGCAACGCCAGTGCGCTTTAGAGAAAGTGTGACAATGGCATAGCCAGGAATTTTGTGTGCACTCACATTTCGGTGCGCCCAGTTATCAAAAGCTGGGTTTTCTTGGCGAGCTTTTAAGTAACCAGTGCTATCACCGCTGTATGCGACATAGTCAGGCTCGGTAAAGAAGCTGGCTAGGCGTGCAAACTCAGCTTCAGGTACCGTCAGTGCGCCACCTTGTAGGTGCGCAAACTCAGCTTCGACTTGCTCGGCGAAAACCTCGGGCGAGAGTGCTTTTACTAAAATTTTGATGCGCGCTTTGAATTTATTATCGCGACGGCCATGCAGGTTGTAGACGCGTAAAATCGCATCTAAATAGGCAATTAAGTCTTCGCGCGGTAAAAACTCGCGGATGATGGCGCCGATGATTGGAGTGCGACCTAGGCCGCCACCAACTAAAATGCGGTAGCCGATCTCACCTGCATCATTGCGTACAATATAAACGCCAATGTCGTGCACTTGCGTGGCAGCGCGATCAATCTCGGGCAGGGCGTTGACTGCGACTTTAAATTTACGCGGCAGAAAAGCGAACTCAGGGTGAAATGTTGACCATTGGCGAATAAGTTCACAAGTTGGCCGTGGATCTTCAATTTCACCGGCGGCGACGCCAGCAAATTGGTCGGTCGTGGTATTACGAATGCAGTTGCCGCTGGTTTGGATGGCATGCATCTCAACAGTGGCTAATTCGCCAAGAATGCTTGGTACATCTTCAAGCTTAGGCCAGTTCAACTGAATGTTTTGGCGGGTGCTGACATGGGCGTAGCCGCGGTCATATCGACGAGTGATATCGGCGATTTTGCGAAATTTTTCTGAAGACAGCATGCCGTAAGGCACAGCGATACGCAGCATAGGGGCGTATCGTTGGATATATAAGCCATTTTGCAAACGCAAAGGACGGAATTGATCTTCGCTTAAATCGCCAGCTAAATAGCGCTCAGTCTGATCTTTAAATTGGGCCACTCGATCATCGACAATGCGTTGATCATAAGCATCATAGCGGTACATAGCACACTCACCATTTTAGTCAGCGCGCACTTTAACAGGCTACCTTATATAATTAAATTGAGATTTACTGAGTCTATGTATCAGTAATGCTGTTGAAGCTGTTGTTTGTCGGACAATCGACAGTGTGCTGGAGCTAATCCCTGCCTGTGCTAGCATAGCGCCACAATAAATGCGCCGTTGGCGGACATCAAAAGAGACAAACATGAGCTTTCGAGCCAACGACAGCCTAGCCGAACAAATTGCCCATCATGTTGGCGAGCTCATTATTTCTGGCGAGCTGGTCGAGGGTGAGCGCATCCAGGAAATGCGTATCGCGGGAGAGCTTGATGTTAGCCGTGGCGCAGTTCGTGAAGCGCTCTTAATTTTACAGCGCCGCCATTTAATTACGATTTTCCCGCGTCGTGGTGCAGTGGTGACTGAACTCAGCCCCGCGTCTTTAAAAAGCCTATATGAGCTGCTCATTTTGCATTACAGCTTAATCGTACGGCGCATATCGTTGCTTTGGCATCAATCCGATTTACCGCCTTTTATGACAGCATTGGCTGAAATGGAGGAGGCGCTTAGCTCTCAAGATATCGAGCGTTTCTATGAGCGTGGTTATGAGCTACTGAGATTGGCGCAACCTTTTGCAGGAAACCCTTATCTCGATGCGATTTTGGCCGACTTGCAGCCTAGCGCTCGACGTGCATCTTATTTAGCCTTGCAGGTTAGTCGGCGTGAAATGGAAGAGGCTTTTGGCTTTTTAAAAGGCCTACTCGACGCCATTATGCTGCGCCAGAGTGAACGGGCAGTAGAGTTGCTAGAAGAGTATTTATTGCATCAGCGTAATTTAGTGCTGGAATCCTTACTTCGTGTTAAACAAATTGAAATGGCTTGGGCTCGTCGTCACCGCCGCTAGGAATTTTTTATGCGTTTAAAAACCATCAAGCTGGCGGGCTTTAAATCGTTTGTTGATCCGACCAATGCTCATTTCCCGACAAACCTGTCTGCGGTGGTTGGGCCCAATGGCTGCGGTAAATCTAATATTATTGATGCCGTGCGTTGGGTTATGGGTGAAAGTTCGGCCAAACATTTGCGTGGCGAGTCGATGACTGACGTCATTTTTAATGGCTCCAGTGTGCGTAAGCCGGTTGGTCAAGCCTCTATTGAGTTAGTGTTTGATAACGCGGATAAATCGCTCGGCGGCGAATATGCGCAGTACGCCGAAATTTCTATTAAGCGCGTGGTTACCCGTGAAGCGCGCTCGGATTACTTCCTCAACGGCACGCGCTGTCGCCGTAAAGACATCACCGACATCTTCTTAGGCACCGGTCTGGGGCCACGCTCCTACGCGATTATTGAGCAGGGCATGATTTCGCGCTTGATCGAGTCGAAGCCAGAAGAGTTACGCGTCTATATCGAAGAAGCCGCAGGTATTTCAAAGTACAAAGAGCGCCGCCGTGAAACTGAAAATCGCATGCGCCATACGCGCGAAAACTTAGCACGCCTCAGTGATATTCGTGAGGAGCTGGGCAAACAGTTGGCTCATTTGGAAAAGCAAGCGCGTGATGCCGAGCGATATAAAGAATTAAAAGAAGAAGAGCGCTTGTTAAGGGATCAGCTATATGCCTTGCGTTGGCGCGGGCTTGAAAGCCAAGTCACGCAGCAAGAAGTTCAGATACGCGAATTAGAGACACGCCTTGAAGCAGCAACCGCCAGTGTGCGTGAGTTTGAAGCGGCGATTACACGAGATCGAGAGCTACAGTTTAGTGTGAGCGATGAGTTTAATCGCGTGCAAAGTCAGTATTACCAGCTCGGTAGCGATATCGCTCGATTACAGCAGTCTCAGCGCTATCAGCTCGAGCGCATCAGTGAAATTAATGCCTCAATAAGCAGTGTTGAGCAGCAGCGTGAGCAAGCACAGCAACTATTGGCGACTGATCGTGAAGCATTGACTCTGGCTGAGTCGGAGCTTCTGGAGCTTTCGCCACAGCAAGATTTATTGGAAGCAGAGGCAGAGGCCGCTAATGAGCAGGTCGCTGAGGCTGAATTAACGCTGAACGAATGGCAGCAGGGCTGGGAGCAATTTCAGCAGCAATCACAAGCGCCACGCCAACGTGCTGAGGTTGAGCAATCGCGCATTGCTCATCAAGAGCAGGCTTTACGCCGCAGCCAAGAGCGCTTAGGTCGATTAGAGGCTGAGCAAGCGGGCTTATCTGGCGGTACTTTGCAGGCGGAGCTTGATGAGCTCAATGAGCAGGCCGCTGAGCATCAGCTCATGGCCGATGAGGCGCAGCAACGCCTTGATGATACCGTGGAGTCTTTGCAGTCGCAGCGCGTGGCATTAGGCGATGCCGGTACACGATTAGATGCTAAGCGCCAAGCTTTGCAAGCATTATCAGGCCGTGAGTCGGCGTTATTGGCGCTGCAAGAGGCCGCGGAAAAAGGCCAGCGCGGTGTTAATTCGTGGCTGCAAGCACATGAAATAGATACCACACCCATTGCTCAGGCTTTGCGCGTAACGCCAGGTTGGGAGCGGGCGATTGAGACTGTTTTGGGTGCGCAATTACACACGGTGTCAGTTGATTCGTTAGATCATCTGGCTGATCAGCTCAATGACTTGCCGCAAGGTGTGTTGTCGGTTGCTGAGGCCTCGAATGGCGCA
>CAXIBK010000129.1:0-6050 GCA_964022225.1 uncultured Paraperlucidibaca sp. | reverse complement strand
GCGCTGGAAGTTAGGGCTAATGCGAAGAAGGCGAGATGGCGGCTCATATGGAAATCCTTTTGTTAATTTATATAAATACATATTATAATAATTGTCATAGATCGTGCCAGTAAAGCGTTAGTCGTGGCTTGGAAAATTTGCACAGGTGCGACAATTTGCCGCATCTCGCGCTTGAGTTAATCCGTGATACTCCATCAATTAACAAACTATATGTGATGAAAGAGTACGGATGAATAAGGCTATTTTTACGAGTGTTTTAGCACTACTGGCTGGCAGCATAGCTCAGGCTAATGGCGAAATTACGGATACGCCCGATGGCGAGCCAAAGACTAAGCTAGCGCCAGTAGTGGTAACGGCTGAGTTTTCAGATGCGCCGCTGGTGATCACAAGCGACCCGCAAAAGCCGCGACAGCCCATTCCTGCGCACGATGGCGCGGACTACCTTAAAACCATCCCCGGCTTTAGCGTCATTCGCAAAGGTGGCAGCGATGGCGACCCAGTGTTGCGCGGTATGGCTGGATCTCGCCTGTCTATTTTGCTTGATGGCGAGCAGATTTTGGGCGGCTGTGGTGCTCGTATGGACCCGCCCACAGCCTATGTGTTTCCTGAATCTTACGACCAAGTGAAAGTGCTAAAAGGCCCGCAGACTGTGCTTAATGGCCCTGGTAATAGTGCTGGCAGTGTGTCATTTGAGCGTCGGCCAATGGTTTTCGTGACGCCTACAGTAAAAGCGCGGGCGAGCCTAACGACTGGCAGTTTTGGTCGATTTGATCAAGTTGCCGATGTGCAGGCAGGCAACGCTACAGGCTCATTTCGTGGCTTTGCTAACCATAGCAGCGCTAATGACTATCGCGATGGCTCGGGCAATCGCGTGCACTCATCCTATGATCGTTGGAATGCTGGCGCGGTGATGACGCTGACGCCAGATGAAAACACCCGTATGTCTTTAACAGCGCAACATTCTGATGGCGAAGCGGCTTATGCCGATCGCGCCATGGATGGAGTTAGCTTCTCGCGCGATAACGTTGGGCTAAGCTATACACGCAAAAATCTCAGTAAGCGTATCAGTCAGATCGAATTCAGTAGCTATTACAACTACGTCGATCACGTCATGGATAACTTTAGCCTGCGCCCAGCTGGCATGTCGCGCAATACCATGAATCCTGATCGTGAAACCTTAGGAGCTAAAGCTCAGCTAGAGCTAAGGCTCGGCGAGCAGTCCATTACGACGTTAGGCGCGGATTATCAGCAAAACACGCATAGCAATCGTATGGCTATGAATATGGGTGGCGTGATAACGGATTATCGCGACTTATCGCGGCAAGATGATGCATTTTTCGAGCAAATTGGGGTGTTTGCCGAAAGTACCACTTACGCTGCTAATGATCGGCGCTATATCGCCGGCTTGCGCAGTGATTTCTGGCGAGCACAAGATCGTCGGCAAATATTAGGCAATATGATGATGCCGACGGCTAATCCCACAGCAAACCAAACACGCCGTAGGGTGCTGCCCAGTGGCTTTGTACGCATCGAGCAAGATATCGATACAACATCAACGGCCTATGCCGGCCTAGGTCATAGCGAACGCTTCCCCGATTATTGGGAGCTGATCTCCTACAATAAAGAAAGTGAAAGCTCACGCTCGGCTTTTGCCACGACTGATCCTGAAAAAAATACCCAAGTCGATATTGGCTGGCAGTTTGACGATGGTCGTCGCCACGCTTCGGCATCACTTTTTTATAGCGTGCTAAATGACTATATTTTGATCGAATCAAATGTCGCGCGCACTATGCCTAATCGAATTACTACGCTCACGCGCAATATCGACGCGCGCAGCTGGGGCGGTGAGTTCAGTGCTGGCTATCGACTGTCGCCGAGTTGGTCGGTCGACAGCAGCTTGGCTTATGTGCGCGGCCGTAATCAAACCGATGGCACCCCGTTGGCGCAGTTACCGCCTTTAGAGGTGCGTAATAGCGTGAATTGGCAGCATGAGCGTTGGTCGGCCGGTGTCTTGTGGCGTTTAGTGGCTAAGCAAAATCGAGTCGATATCAATCGAGGTAATATCGTTGGTCAAGATATTGGATCGACTGGCGGTTTCGGCGTGTTTTCACTTAATGCCGGATACGCCTTATCACCAACTTGGCAGCTGACTTGGGGTGTAGATAACGTCTTCGACAAGACTTACGCTGAACATATTAGTCGTAGCGGCAGCAATGGTATTGCTGGCTTTGATCAAACCCAGCGTGTCAACGAGCCGGGCCGCAATGCGTGGATGAAAGTTAACGTCAGCTTTTAACAACTAATTTGCATGTACATACCGGAGCCACTATGAGTTATCGCAAAGCGTTACACACTTTAGGTTGGATGGTGAGTTTTGGCATGACTTCAGCCATTGCTGTAGCTAGCTCGTTGCCGGCGGGTTATCACGCAGTCAGCAAAACTTTGGCGGTGTCAGGCTATGTGCATTCACAAGTCCAAGTGGATGCGCTCAAGGCCGACGGCGTGCAGGTGGTTATCAGCTTATTGCCCGATGGTGAACAGACCGTGCTCGATGAGCGTGCGGCGGTGGAAAGGACCGGTCTGAGTTATGTGTCGATTCCGGTGGCGAGCGCTGCCGACTTAACTGAAGCCAATGTCTTGGCGCTAGACAGAGCCTTAGCTGAGCATTCCGATGAAAAGGTGCTGGTGCATTGCGCTAGTGGCAATCGCGTCGGTGCATTGCTGGCGCTACGGGCAAACTGGTTACATGGTGCCAGCGCCGAAGAGGCTATTGCTATTGGCCAAGAGGCTGGGATGACACGCCTTGAGGCGCCAGTGCGCGAGTTGCTGCGCTAAGGCATAGTGTCTGGTTGTAATGTCGAACCAAGATGAAGTCAGTCAAGTTAATATGCGCGTGCTGCTAGCCTTTGTCACGCCTAATGCGCTTCAGTATGTCCGTTAATAAAGACCTAGGCGGTGCCATTTGTATGATAAAAAGGTGGGCCTTTCGTCAGCTCGGCAGCATGGTCCCACTCGAGCACGCTTCGGTTTTTTAGATCACCTGAAGCATCATTTTTTCGACCTACACCCAGTGCCATAGTTTGAGATCAAATAATGATAAGAAAAATAACTGCTGTACTTGCCCTCGCTGTAGCCACTTCAGCGTATGCGCTACCGCCACCTACAGACGAGCAGGCATTAGCCCTGAAAGCGATGAAAGATCGCGTCGTGACTATCTGTATTTTTGACCCTGTAGGCGCCAATGGCCCTGCTGTTGGTTACGCCAAAGACTATATGCTGGAAGCGAAGAAGTGGGGCATTAATGCTGATATTAAAGCCTATACCGATGAGCGCGTGGCTGCTGAGGATTTGAAAGCAGGTCAGTGCGATGCGGCCGCTGTTACTACTTTGCGTGCAAAGCAATTTAATAAATTTGTCGGCAGCCTCGATGCAGTTGGCGCTATTCCGAACGATGCCGCAATGCGTAAAGCCTTGGCAACGCTAACATCGCCGAGCTTGGCTCCGCTAATGCGCGAGGGTCAGTTTGAAGTAGTTGGTGTGATTCCTTTAGGCGCTGCCTATGTCATGGTGCGTGATCGAGCCATCAACTCCATTGAAAAAGCTGCTGGGAAGCGTGTAGCCGTGATGGAGTGGGATAAGTCGCAGGCGAAAATGGTTCAGCGCATGGGTGCACAGCCCGTGGCATCTGACATTATTAACTTTGTTGCCAAGTTTAATAATGGTCAGGTTGATATTATTGCAGCGCCGGCAGTGGCTTATAAGCCTTTGGAAATCTATCGTGGGCTGGGTGAAAAAGGCGCTATTTATCGATTCCCACTCGTCATGTTGAGTGCTGCATTAATCATTCGCCACGACCGCTTTCCACCAGGCGTTGGCCAGAAGCTGCGTGAGTTTGTCTATACGCAAATCGATAAAGCTTTCGAATATGTTGAGCGTGAAGAAAAGGGTATTCCTGAGAAATATTGGTTGGATTTACCGGCAAATGAAAAAATAAAATATGTTGAACTGATGCGTCAGGCTCGCATTCAAATGACTCAAGAGGGCGACTATGACCCACGCATGATGAAGCTGCTCAAGCGCGTGCGTTGTGGTCAAGGTCAAGCCGCGGAGTGTGCATTAAAGGATGAATAAGCAAGCTACCGCTCTTGAACTAGAGTTCATTGAACAAATTGGTCCGCAATACTTAGCTTTGGCGACGCCACCAAATATTGTAAAAGTTCGAGTTTGGCGATCGCGCCGCAAGTGCTGCTAATGTGTCAAGGACGAGCTAGCGACAATAATAAAAATAAGGCGGTATGCAATGCATAAGTTATTTAGAGTAGCGACAATACTTGCGCCGGCTATCGCTCTAAGTGGTGTGACATGGAGCGTAAATGCAGCCCCAACAAAGCTTGCGCCTTTAAAGCCCGCAGTAGAGCTAAAGGTGTGCTTATTTGACCCCAGTGGTACCAATGGGCCATTGGCGCAAACAGGTAAAGATTTAGCTGTCGATGCCTTGGCTTTCGGCCTTAAGCTTAATATTCAAACCTATCAAGATGAGCGTGTGGCCAGCGATGACTTTAAAGCTGGTCGCTGTGAAGTTGTTGGCATGAGCACGCTGCGGGCGCGCCAGTATAATCGCATTGTTGGTAGCATCGATGCGCCTGGTAATGTTCGCAGCTATGCACAAATGAAGACGCTAATTCGAGCGCTAGCGCATCCCGACTTTATGCCAATGTCGATTACCGGCCGTTACCAAGTTATCGGTGTACTACCCATCGGTTCACTCTATGTGATGACGCGTGACAAGCGCATTAACTCCATCGAAAAGGCCGCTGGCAAGCGCGTGGCGGTGCTCGATTGGGATCCATCACAGGCAAAAATGATCTCGGCCATTGGTGCACAGCCTGTGCCTTCGGATATCACCACGTTTGCTGGCAAGTTTAACAATGGTCAGGTCGATATTATTGCTGCACCGGCCATGGCGTTTTACCCGCTAGAGCTCTATCGCGGCATTGGTAAAGAGGGTGGCATCATTCGCTTTCCTCTGCTGCAAGCAACTGGCACCATCCTCATGCGCCGCGACTTGGTGCTACCGAAAATTCCCGATCTCGACGAGCGTATGTTGCAATTGCGCGACTATGGCCTGCGCTTCATAGACACCTTTGTTGAGCGCTTGAAAAAGGCCGATGCTGACTTGCCGGAAGAGCTCTGGATTAACTTATCTGCCGAGGAGAAGTTGCGCTATTCACGGATGTTGCGTGAGGCTCGCATTAAAATGACCGCCGATGGTGTTTACGACACCAGCATGATGCACCTCCTGCGCAAAGTGCGCTGCAAGCATGAGCCCGCAAATGAAGAATGTAGCTTGTTTGATGAATAAGTCCTTAAAGCGAATTGCGCCCGCATTGGCGCTATTAGGATTAATGGCTTGGCTGCCAGCCGCTCATGCCGTAGATGCTGCTGATGTAAAGGCCAAGCTGCCGGCAAAAAGTGTGCTTGGCTTGCCAACGCCATTACCGAAACCGACTAAACTCAGTTTCTGCTTATTTGACCCCTTTGGTACTGGCGGCAAAGTCGTGGCTATTGCCCGCGAACTTGCTGTTTATGCTGAAGCATTCAATCTATATGCCGACATCCGCCCATACACCGATGAGCGCGTGGCAGCTGAGGATTTCAAAGCCGGCCGTTGCGATGTTGTGGCTATTTCTACTTTGCGCGCGAAGCAGTTCAACAATGTATTAGGTAGTATCGATGCGCCGGGCAACTTGCGTAATTATGCCGAGATGAAAACGCTGCTGACGCAACTGTCCAAGCCTGTTGTGGCCTCACTAGCGATTAATGGTCGCTATCAAGTCGCGGCTATTGTGCCCATTGGGGCCGTTTACATTTACGTGAATGATCGCAGCATCAACTCACTGAGCAAGGCCGCCGGTAAACGTATTGTAGTGCTTGATTGGGAGCCTAATATGGCAAAAATGGTGTCTGGTCTTGGCGCGCAGCCAGTGCTCGCCGACTTCACCACCTATGCCGGTAAGTTCAACAATGGCCAAGCCGACATCATTGCCGCG
>CAXIBK010000128.1:0-6115 GCA_964022225.1 uncultured Paraperlucidibaca sp. | reverse complement strand
AGCGCTTCGGCGTAGCAAATGGTGATGAAAGTAGCAGCGAAGGCAGCGAGAGCAAGACATGAGTAAGCTAAGTGCTATTGGGCGTTTTCTCAAAGATTTAGGCGCCTACCAAGCGCTACAGCCCTACGACATCTATCCCTATTTTTTCTTGTCGAGCTTCGCTCTAGTCATTCTGGTGTTGCTAGCGCCAGATTATTTCACACAATGGCCTGGCTATAGCGCTTTAGCCACGGCCGGCGGCAGCGATGGTGCGGGGCGCTTTCTTATCGATGCGAGCTTGCCGGTGGCGCTGCTCTATATCGCCATCATATTGGTGAAGTTGAGCCCCGCACGCTGCCAGGCAGTAAACGATGGCATGCGTGCCAACACCGTGCATCGCTACCCCTTGATTGGCGCGGTGTTTTTTATCGTGCAATTGCCTCTGCTGATTTTGCTTTATGAAGCGCAAGACGACTTCGTTTACAGCCTAACGAAAAGCTTTTGGGTAGTTGCATACTGCATGCCGTGGTTTTCCTATTTAGCCGCTAATAGCTTTTCTATCATTGTCGCGGCGGCTTATGAATGGCGGCAAAAAGCAGCTGAGAAAACAAAATCCAACGCAAATAACTCGCTATGAAATTATCAGCCACACTAAATCATCCGAAAATATTCATCGTCATCATTTTCTTAGCGATGCTGTTTTGCTTGCCAATGTTAGCCAACGGCTTGTTCTTAGATGACTACCCGCAGCGCATCGCGATGTATACCGCGCCCACGAGCAATCTCTTCGACTTCTTTAGTCGCGGCAATCCGCTCACCGAGGCGCAGCTGCAATCGGGCATTTTGCCGTGGTGGATGTCGGAAGAGGCGCAAGTGCGGTTTTTTCGCCCCATCGGCGAGCTACTCGTTCATCTCGACTACGCCCTATGGCCAGATAATTTTGCTCTCATGCATCTGCATTCCATCGCATGGTATGGAGTTCTGCTCGCTGTCGTCTCCTCCGTGTATAAGCGCTTGTTGACTCTGCGCTGGGCCGCTGCCTTAGCCACCCTGATGTTCGCGCTCGACTATGGCCACTCCGCAGGTGTGGCGTGGCTGTGCAACCGTAACGTTTTAGTGGCGATGACCTTGAGCATGTTGTGCCTGCTGTGTCATCGCCGCGACAGCGTGCGCATGAGCATAGTCGCGGCAGTCTTATTTGCTGGTAGCTTGGCCGCGAGTGAGTCGGCGCTGGCTTTGTCAGGCTATTTACTCGCGCATGAGCTGTACTTAACTCGGCGCTCTAACACTGCAAAAGCCCTGCGACTCTTGCCCTATGCCGTGATTGCGCTGTGCTGGATAGGCTTTTGGGCGGCTCAGGGCTATGGCGTTTCAGGTCCAGGCTTCTACATCGATATTGCTCAACAGCCGCTGCTATTTTTGGAAAAGCTGGTGTATCGAGCGCCAGCGTATGTAGTCAGCCAAATAGCTTTTCCACCGGTAGAAGTTTTCGGCGCGCTGGAGTTGCAGACCTTGCCAAGAGCCATGCAATGGTTAGCTGGCGGCTATATTTTTGCGCTATTGGGTCTGCTGTTTTGGTTTTTCCGACCCATGCTCAAGCAGCTAGCGATGGCGAGATTTTTTGCATTAGGTTTAGCCATTGCTGCTTTGCCACTTGCGGCCTCATCGCCAGTTAGCCGCTCGCTTTGGTATGTCAGCTTTGGTGCGCTTGGCCTGATAGCGCTTTATGTCGCGCATTATCGTGAAGTCGCAGCGGCTTTTGCTGGCAATGAGGCCTCGCTGCGGCGTGCCGGCATTTTTGCCAAGACCTTGCTCGCGCTGCATTTGCTACTCAGCCCATTACTATTTTTAGCGCTGCCGCAGATGGCTGCCGCCTTAGATACCGCAATGGATAGCGAAACAGTAGCGCTGCCAAGCACTGCCTCAAACTCTCGATTATTACTGCTGTCGAGCCCAGCTTATATCGGCAGCGTGACCTTCCCCATGCTGAAAGATCAGGCCTTATCGTATGGAGCCGCGCCAAGTCGTAGCATGCCAACGCTGACGCATATTCGTGGTCTGGTCGACACTGAGCATGCCTTCAGGCTGCGACGGGTATCAGACGACACTTTGGTGGTGAGGTCTGAACAGGGCTTTGCCAGTATGGCGACCAAGCCCTACGGTTTTAGCGCTGGCCATGAAGTGGTGCTAGATGATGTGCGCATCACCGTTGAGCAAGTAAATGCCGATGGCCAGCCGCTACAAATTCGATTTTCTTTCAAACTAGGGATATTGTCGGGCTATAAAGTGATGCGTTGGCAGGATGAGGGTTTTGTTGCAGCCACGCTGCCTGAAATTGGCACGTCGATAGAAATTAACTAGCCTCATCGTCATTTCCAAAATGGAAAACTAAAACATGAGCAAGCGCTTAAAGATTATTGGCCTAGTGATTGTGTTGGCGCTGCTCGCAGTTGCTGGCGTATGCACTGAACAGCTCATGAGTAAAAAAACACCGAGCTTTGATATTTCTTTGAGCTGCGGTGTGCCGGCGCCAGAGGAAGAGTCTGAGCTGGCTCGTCTGTTCGATTTTGCCGAAAACCATGAGGGCGAAATGGTGCAGGTCAAAGTAAGTTACTACCCAGGCGACTGTAGCTGCCCGCGTAGTGAAGACGATGACCCAAGTATGGTTGGGATAGTCTGTGAGCATAATCCAGAGTGGTGGCTTGCTGAGAAAATGAAGCAGTACCATTGTGTCGAGGCGCTAGGCATGGCTGGGCATCGTGCCGGCATTGCGTCATTTTGCTTTCCAACGCATGACATCCTGCCGATCAAAGCGGGCTACTCCAGAGAGCAAACCGCGACTTATCAAAGCATATCGGGGCCGTTCTTACTGAACTGGGAATGGAGTCTCGGCGCACCGCATGTACAAGTATTATTGCCTGATTGAAAACTAAGGCTTAGTCAAACTGATCCCAGTAAGGGCGATCGCCATAATAGCCATCTAAGAACTCGACAAAGCACCTCACTTTATTCGCTAGTAATTGGCGGCTAGCGTACACCGCATACAGCGTTAGCGGCTCGGGCTCATGCTCTGGCAAAACAATCGTCAGCTTGCCTTCTTTAATTGCCGCGCCTGAGATAAACGTGGGCTGTAAGGCGATTCCTGCACCGGCGATAGCCGACTCGACTAAGACATCACCGTTATTACAAACCAGCTCATTGCTACGTGCTCGGTCACTGCTTCGCAGCCAGCGATGCGCTAGCTGATTGGCGTCATCCTCTAAATAGCTATAGCGCAAATAACGATGTGCCTTAAGGTCTTGCAGGCTTTTAGGCATGCCGTGCTGCTGCAAATACTCAGATGAGGCGCACATCACCAGGCGTACTGGCGCGATGCGCTTGGCAATTAATGACGAGCTTTTTAGATGCCCAATGCGCAGCGCAATATCAAAACCCTCTTCGACAATATCGACTTTGCGATCGTTGATTTGCAGATCTATATCCACGGCTGGATGAGCCTGCTGAAAGTCGATCATGAGCTTGGCCATATGGCGAATAGCGAAAGAGGCGGGCGCGCTAATGCGCAGTAGGCCGCTAGCGTGCGCTTGCATATCGCCTAGTTCGTTTTCCATGTCGCTGATGTCGCTGAGCACTTGCTGCGCGCGTTGGAAATAGCGCGTGCCGGCCTCAGTCAGATGCAGCTTGCGCGTGGTGCGATTGAGCAGGCGTGCGCCCAAATGCTTTTCGAGCTGAGCAATATGCTTGCTAACCAGCTGTGGTGACAGCGCTAGGCGCTCGGCGGCTAGAGTAAAGCTGCCTTCGGTCACGACGGTGATGAAAGCGCGCATAGCATCAATACGATCCACTGCGTACTCCGAAAGAGGCAATTATCAACAATTTGTTGATAATATAACAATGATTGCTAGCTTAGTATTTTAAATCAATGATAGTAAGGTGTGTACATCACCTGAGGCGTTGCTTCGGGAGACTCTCAAAACACAACATCTGAGGTGACAATGATGATCTCCACATTTATACAGACTTTGCTCAAATCTACTGGCGGCTACGCTGCGTTCATTTTACGAGTACCTGTGGGCCTGATTTTGGCTGCTCACGGTGCGCAAAAACTCTTCGGCTGGTTTGGCGGCTATGGCCTAGAAGGCACTGGCCAGTGGATGGCAAGCATCGGTCTAGAGCCAGGTTATTTGATGGCACTGATGTCTGGTAGTGCCGAATTTTTTGGCGGCCTAGCGCTAGCCTTAGGTCTGCTAACTCGCCCTGCGGCGCTGGTTACCGCCTTTACCATGCTCATCGCCATCTTCAGCGTGCACTTCAGCAATGGCCTGTTCATGTCCAATAATGGCTATGAATATGCGCTGACTTTGCTTGTGGTGACGCTGGCGTTGACTATTCAAGGTGCAGGCCGATTGGCGCTGGATAACGCGCTGCTAGCCTATTTCAATAATAAGAAAGCGAGTTAATCACATCGAGATGGGCAGCTTTATGGCTGCTCATCTTCGATATGGCCTTTTAGGCTGCAATAGCCGCACAACTTTAGATAGGAGACATGCCATGAGCACGCAGACAATGAAGTCCGATGAAGAATTTGATCAAAAGTGCGCTAATCCCGATGGATGCAAAACCATTGATCTGTTGATTGAAACTAGCGAAAAAGACTTAGGTGGCTTCACGGTGCGCCGCGTGCTGCCAACTCGGCAGCGCCGCATGGTGGGGCCGTGGATTTTCTTTGATCATATGGGGCCAGCTACTTTCGCGGCAGGAGAGGGCATTAATGTGCGCCCGCATCCGCACGTCAATTTAGCCACGGTCACCTATCTATTTGAAGGTGAAATACTGCATCGAGATTCTCTCGGCAGCTTTCAGGCTATTCGTCCGGGCGACGTTAACCTGATGGTGGCGGGCAAAGGCATCAGCCATTCCGAGCGTGAACGGCCAGAAGTCACGCAAGTGGCACATCGTCTACATGGCCTGCAGCTTTGGCTGGCTTTGCCAGAGGTCGATGAGGAAATTGATCCTGCGTTTTACCATTACCCCAGTGCCGATATTCCTAGCGCTGAGGTCGATGGGGTGGCTATTCGAGTGATTATTGGCAGCGCCTATGGTGCAACATCACCAGTCAAAATGTATGCGAACACGCTTTATGTCGAGGCGCATTTGCGCGCAGGGCAGAAAATTACGGTACCGAATGCGCAAGAGCGTGCCGTCTATGTGGCTGAAGGCGAGTTGAGCTCGGGCGATACCTTGATTTCTGAGCGCTCGATGGCGGTCTTGTCGGATGCGCCCATTATTGAGCTGACGGCAACACGGGATTCGCGTATCGCCATTGTTGGTGGTGAGACAATGAGCAAGCGCTATGTCGAGTGGAACTTCGTATCTAGCCGCCGCGAGCGTATCGAGCAAGCTAAGGCAGATTGGAGTGCTCAACGCTTTCCAAAAGTGATTGGCGATGAAGATGAATTCATTCCATTGCCGCAATAGCTTCTATGAGCAGGACATTCATGATGCCGCACCTCTGCCGCTAAGGCGCCAGAGGTGCGGCATTACCTTCCGCCAGTTCGAGCACTTCAGCGCTAAGGCATAAAGCCTTAGGCTGAACCCTAGCGCTTAGTAAAGCTAAGCGTCTCTGAGCACGATGGCCGGGGCAGTGCGCCAGACTTTCCGTGTCGCAGCCATGCCGGCAAGGCCTGTGAGCGCAGCGCCCAGCAGCGGAGTAATAAGCCAAAGCTCACCATGCCATGTGGGTGGTAACTCTAGCAGCGTGATGTATAACGCAGCGGCTAGAAGCTCAGTTAAAACCACCGCCAATAGCCCTGCCATCCCGCCTAACAATATCATTTCCGATAAGCCACGCTGCATAAGCTGGCGACGACTAGCGCCGAGCGCGCGCAGCAGCGCCGCTTCCTGTCGACGCTGATCTTGCCCAGCCGCGATGCAAGCCAGCAGCACTAGCACGCCGGCTGCAAGCACAAACAACAGCACAAATTCAATCGCGCGCGAGACATCATCGAGCAGCTTGCGCACCTGCGTCATGATGGCGTCGACGTCGATTAGCACCACCGTGGGAAAGCGTTGCAGCAATGTATTGAGCACGTCACGATTGCCGCTGGGCACATGGAAAGCAGTAAGGTAAGTCGCC
>CAXIBK010000127.1:0-6175 GCA_964022225.1 uncultured Paraperlucidibaca sp. | reverse complement strand
TATCGGTGAGACTTTTCGCATCAGCGAGCACTTGCAGCTGACGACGAAGGCGAAGCTCATCGGCATAACGTACGATGGACTCGTTGAGTTCAGACTCTGGTACTGCCGCAAGCGCGGCTTCAGCATCGTCTAAACGGCCTTGCGAGTTAGCAAACAGGGCATAAGCATAGGCACTGGAACCCTCTTTCAACTTCGCAAATGGAGCCATGACGGCATCGCCCTCATCTCCACGCTGCTGGCGCTGCAATACTTTCGCTAAATCAAAGGCAAGCCAAGGGTCATTGGGGGCCTCATGCCGAGCTAATCGTAAGCGCTCCTCTGCCGCAGCAAGATCACCTTTTTCAGCCAGTGCATCAGCCTCATCTCGGAGCTGGCCTGCTTTCACTCGCGCCAAAGTTTCTCGTAGTTCGGGCTTATCACCCGCCTCAGCTAATAATGCTTGAGCCTCCGCCGCTCGCCCTTCTTGGGCCAGCCAACTCAGGTAGTTACTTAAGCTGCCTTCATGGTCTGGCGTGAACCGCAGCGCCTCTTTCCAAGCAGCTTCAGCGCCAATTTTATCGCCTTGCTCCGCCAAAAGTTGGGCGCGTAAATTTAAGGCATCGGCCTGATGCGGCTGTAATGCCAAAGCCGCCGAAGTAGCCTTTAATGCGTCATCTAGCGATGTCGTTTCGCGTGACTTTCGGGCGTTTGCTAAGCTGGCCCAAAACGTGGCTGTGCGCTTAAGGCTTTGTAGTTCACTTTGAAGATCTGGATTATTTGCTTTTAAAGCTTGTGAAAATAACTCTACCGCCTCGCCATGCTTGCCCTCACGCATACGAATACGACCAAGGCCTGCCAAAGTCGCTGCGTCATTTCCACGCTGCTTCTGCAAGTCGAGTAATGCTTTTTCAGCTTTATCTGTTTGATCATTTTGCAAATCCCGCAGTGCTGCCTCACGCGCAATGACAAAGGGATCATTACGGCGCCTTAATTCGGCGGCAGCCTCAGCGCGGCGTTTTGCTTCTGGGCTAGACAGCATTTCATTCAAGGCTTCTCGATAGCGCTGCTGACTAGGGTTGTCACGAACTAATTGTGCCAGGCCATCGGTGGCGGTTGCCCAATAGGCAGGCACGCTAGCTAGCAAACGGTAATAGCGCAGTGATAAATCGCCGCCTGGAGGACCTTTAGGGAAGACACGCCTCGCCATGGCCACGGCAGCCTCTCCGCGACCTGTGCGCGCCATAATTTCTGCTGTGGCAAAGTCGCGACCATCACCACTGCTCAGCCGACGATAGGCCTGAGCTTGAGCCAACTCCGAGGAATTTGGATGTGCTTTAGCCAAGGCAGCAATTGCAGTATTGGCTTGATTAAGCTTGCCAGTGTTGTAGGCGAGCTGAACACGAAGCAATAAGGCCTGAGCATTTGTCGGCGCAATGAGCAGCGCCTTATCAAGCGCAAGCTCAGCTAAGTCGGGGCGGTCTTTATCTAGCCATAACTGCACCGAAGCCAGCTGCGTGTCGATCGGGGCGGCAAATGCCAAGACACTGGCGGAACTGGTCGCAATAGCAAGTGCCAAGGATCGTAGGCGCATCACAAACACTCCGATGAGATCTGCACGCGGCCATCTCGCTGAAATTGAAAACGTTGGTCACGCCAGAGCACACTAAAAAGCGACAACACTTCGGTGTAATAGCCTTCGCGAGGCTGCTCTGCGCGCGCCTTGATGGCAGCTAGGCCGGCTTTGTCGCTAATTTCAGCTTGAGCCTGTAAATAGGGCAAGGCCGCTTGCGCAAAACCGATGGGATAGTAGTCCGAAATTACTTTTCCGCTTTGCGTCTGTACGCGATCCGAAACAAAGCCTTGCCTCATCGCACGCGTAGCCCATGGTGCGAAATGGCTGCGCAAGCTGGCGCTCAAAGGGTCATTAAACGGCATCATGCCCAGCCACAAATACACACGAATGGCGTTATAGGCACTATCACTTTCTTCATCGGGCCAGCTAATGCTGCCGGTGGCGCTATTAAGCACAAACCAATCTGGTGAAACAGCCTTCGGGGCACTCTCGCGCAAGAGCCTTTCACTGCTTTGTACTAGCTCCTGCCATGCCGCATCTTTCGTCCACACTGCCAGCCCACGCAACACGCTGATAGGCCAGTAACTTGGGTTTAAGCGCCATGTATCTTCAGTCGGATGAAAACCAGTCGGCCCCGGCAGCAAAACTCGGCCATAGCGCGGCAACACCACAGTTTCAGCTTCAATAATGCGCTTAGCCAATGCCAGGCCAACTTCACGATAGCGCGTGTTTGGCCATAGTTCGGCAGCGGCTAATAAGCTGTAAGCAATCCACACATCGGAGTCACTGGCGGCGTTACGATCGCGCACATGCCATTGGCCATCATCGGCCTTGCCCCAGGACCAGGCCGGCAAACGTGTACGTAAATCACCGGCGGCGAGGTTGTTTTCTGTCCACCGCAGAAGCTGCTCAAAGCGCGCCTGATCGCGATTTACTAGCGCAAAAAATAACGCGTAGCTTTGGCCTTCAGAGGTTGTAATTTTCTCCGGCACACTGGCATCAATAACACGACCATCGCTACTCATGAAGTCCTGCACAAAGCCTGTCCATGCAGGATGAATGGTGCAGACATCACTTGCGTCAATAGCGCTGCCTGCCGCGCTCGGTACCGAGTTTGGCGGTGAGCCGGCGCAGGCACTAAGCACGACCATCAGCGAAAGTAGAAGTAAGCGCCACATCACGCGCTCACTTTACCAATCGGCGTTTGGCGAGATAGTTCAAGCCAAAGAACATCAGCATGGCGACAAACAAACCTAAAACGATGGAGGCGATTGCAAGTAAAATTGGCTGGCCAGAGAACACCAGCCACAGCCGTGTCATGACCGGCAAATGGCCAACGTGATAAATCTTTTGGCTACGGAAGCTATCGATCTGCTCACCGTTAACCAAGGCCACATCACCTTGCATACGCTCGGCAAGCTCATTTCTGTCCATGGCATCGAAGAGCTTCTGCAAGCTGCTGTTGCTAGTGGCATGTAGCGCGACTACCGTATGGCCGGAGCTTTTCGGCGACTGATAACTAGTCAACGCACTATGCTCGCCATTAGCAGAGAGCATCACAGTAATATCACGACGAGCAATCGGATCGCCCTGCGCTGTTAACCAACTCGACTCGGCATCTGTCTGCGCTTGCGAGCTTCTAAGTACACGCATCACACGCGTCATATAAGGCGGCAAATCAGGCATCCATTGCTTTCGCAATGCAATTGCTGCCGGGCTACCAATAACCAGCAAGTTTTTGTCGCTGACTTTATCGACTGTTGAGACTGTTGCCACACTCAAGCGCACGCCAGGAAAGCCTGTGGTGGCGCTAAATTTAGCCACGCTATTGAGCATGGCGGTAATTTCGCCAGCACTGGGTTTATCTGAAAGCACGACAGCGGTTTGTGCCAAATCGGCATAACGGGTGAAGGGGAAGCCAGCTTGAGCAAACACGCTTAAGTTGGGCATTGCGATATAGTGCGGATAGCGCGAAAAATCGATAGTGGAGTCTGGATCGATTGCTGCCACCAAGCTATCGCTAATCGGCGAACTACAGAGGTTTTTCTTCGACACTTCGGGCTGATAGCGCAGCTGCAACTCATTACGTACACCGACATAAAATGGCGGTGCCGACAGTACTTTCTTGGCCTGAATACTGGCCTCATCAAGTACCGGCAAGTTCAGGTGTTTAACATCCGTTTCCTGCCCAGGCAGCAATGGATATGCCGTCACTAATTGGTTATTAAGATAGACACCCAAGAGCGAGTTATCGCGACTAATAGGTGGTGTGTAGCGATAGCGCAAGTCGATATCGATGCCGCGCACGCGCCAGGTAAACAAGTCTGGTGGCAGGCGTAAGTTAAGGCGGATCGGGTCACGATTAGCATAGCTGCGCTGCAGCTCGTATGGCTCTTTAATCAACTCAGCAAAGCGAATTGGGCTAGTTGTGCGCACCCAGTTCGGAGCATCGTTGGCTAGGCGTGGCTTGCCTAAGTCGACGGAGCGAATTTGTGCCTGCGAGCCGCTCATCAAGACATTACCCAAAGCCAGCGCTTGTGCTGCCTTGCGCAAGTCACCGCCATCGCGGCCGCGAATGACTAAGTACTTCACTGCTGGACGCTTGTACGCTGAAATAATATCGATCGTCGGCCCAGACACTGGCGGCAAATTTAAGCCACGAATGCGGTCACCATTTTTAGCAAAAATCACCGCATGGCCAGCAGGCAGACTATTGATCGTTGCAGGAAAACGCGCGCTGCGATAATCAGCAGACTGGCCAAACCATGACGCTGCAATGCCCGCAGCAGCAAGAGTATCGGAGCTAGGCTGAGCACTAAACACAAATGGCAGGTTCAGGCGCCGATTATCGCGCTTATCAAAAAATGGCGCAGGCAATAAGGCCAAGTCATTCGGCAATGTTACCGGCGAGACCTTTAACAGCAATCGGCTATCCTTACTGATATTGGCCCATAAGCTAGTGTGTGCGGGGTCTTCGCAGCCCAAGGTGTAATGCCCAACCAAAGACAAACGCAGCTGGTTGAAGTCACTAAAATATCGCGGATCGATATTTAGTCGCCGTACGACCGGCTCAAGCGATGTTTGCTTTGGCAGGGGTACTATCCCAACCACTTCATTGTTTAGATAAACCTTGAAGTGTGACAAGCCCTCAAGCATGGCAGGTGAATAGCTCATATTGAGCTCTAGGGTAGCCGACTCGACCACTTCGTCGGCTCGCACGCCAACATTCAAGTAAGCGTCATTGTTTAAGCCAATGAGCTCGTAGTTGCCCGACCCCATCTCGCTAAAGGTTCTCGCATAGCTGCGGGCGGCAGGCGTGAAGCCCTGCTCAGCCTGTACTGCCTGCAGTGCAATAGCCTCACCTTCAAATGCATCTGTCGTAGGTGCAGCCTGAACGCAACCGGCGTAAAGCAGCGCCGGCAACAAGACCGTCATTAAGTTTGTCGATGAAACGAGGCGCGTGAAATTCATGGGCGCTCCACAGCAGAAGTTATATGGCGCACTCGGCGCGAGCGCCAAAATGCAGGAATCAGTTGAAACAGCTGACCATACGCATGCCAGCACAATTTATTAATGCGCGTGAGGCTTTGCCAAGCATTATCACTCACTACCGGGGAGGCATACCACGCACCAGGACGAGCAAATGTACAACGCACTAAATTCGCCTCATCGCGCAAAGTTAGGTTTTCATAGCGCAGACCAACACGGCGGCCAGCGCGCCACATGACCTGAGCATTAAAGGCCATCTCGTCTTCGTCAGAAGGTAGGAGCACGCGAATATGCTCGCCGTCATTTAGCTCAATGCCATCTGGCAAAATCACGCCAAGGCCAGTCATTGAATAGTCTAACGACTTGGCTCTAATCGCCTGGTCCCCGATGCGATAAAGCACTATCGGCATCTCGCCATTGACTCGCGGCGACACGCGCAGCTGCATGCTCTCGCGAGATGCGCCAATGGCAACGCCGAGCACAACTAAGTTGTAGAGCACCCAAAACACATTTAGCAGCACCGTGCCGACCTCGCCGTGTTCTGGCGAAAGTATGCGTGCAATACCAAAAAACAAGCCGGCAACGTTAATCACAATTAAAAGCAAATAAGGCTTGGCGATACCCCAGTCGTAAAAACTCGAATCGACTAAGCTGCCCTTCGAGGTCACGTTGAATTTGCCAAGCTTGGGATTAATCAACGCCATTGTGGTTGGCACCGCGATATACCATGCCAGCACCGTCTCATAGACCTCTGACCAGAACGAGTGCCTATGCTGACCCTGTGCCCGCGAGTTTGCCAAGTTGGCATGTATAAGCTGGGGCAAAATATAGGCAATAATGGCCGCGGCCGATGTGGCAATCAAATGCAGACCAAAGAACAAATAAGCCATCGGTGCGAGTAAAAAAATAAGGCGAGGAATACCGTATAAAAAGTGCAGCATGGAGCTGGTATAACAAAGCCGCTGTGCCCATGTCAGGCCAGGTCCGACCCACGGATTATCGGTGCGGAAAATTTGAATCATGCCGCGCGCCCAGCGAATGCGCTGGCCGACATGACCGGCAATACTTTCCGTCGCCAAACCCGCTGCCTGAGGCTTATTAATAAACGCCGTGTTGTAGCCTAGACGATGCAAC
>CAXIBK010000126.1:0-6203 GCA_964022225.1 uncultured Paraperlucidibaca sp. | reverse complement strand
GCGCTTAGGCATAAATACCGTACAAGATCTGCTATTTACGCTGCCACGACACTATGAAGATCGTACGCAACGCACAGCCCTAGGCTCATTAATTCCGGGCATGACTGCCTTAGTCGAGGCTGACGTGGTGCTCGCGGATATCATCCAAGGCCGGCGACGAGCACTTTTAGTTCGTCTGCGCGATGGCACCGGCGGCTTAACACTGCGTTTCTATCATTTTCGCCAATCACAGAAAGACAGCTATAGCAAAGGCCAACGCTTGCGTGTGTTTGGCGAAGTTCGCGCCGGGCCTGCCGGGCCTGAAATGATTCATCCTGAGGTCGAGTGGCTCGCTGATACAGATACGATGAATGACGACGACGCACGCTTGAATGACCATCTCACCCCCATCTACCCGCTGGTCGAGGGGCTCACGCAACGACGCATTCGCGAGCTAATGGCACGCGCACTACCGTTGCTCAATGACACTGTACTGATCGATAAATTGCCCACTCAACAGGCCGGCGGCTGGTCATTGGCGCAAGCGCTACACACTGTGCATGCGCCCACCGCCGACAGCGACCGCCAAGCATTACGCGATGGCCTACATCCGGCACAGCAACGTCTCGTGTTCGAAGAATTAGTTGCCCATCAAATGGGCCTACTGCAACGCCGCGACCGCCAACGCCATACCTCTGCGCCAGCCTTACGCTGCGATGACTCGCTGAGCCAACAACTATTAGCCGCACTGCCTTTTGCGCTCACCGATGCCCAGCAGCGCGTAGTGCAGGAGATTCATCGCGACCTAGGCCAAACTCGCGCCATGCTCAGGCTCGTGCAAGGCGATGTTGGCGCCGGCAAAACCGTGGTGGCCGCACTTGCCGCCTGCCCAGCGCTGGCCGCCGGCCTGCAAGTCGCCATCATGGCGCCAACAGAAATACTCGCCGAGCAGCATCTTCTGCGTTTTCGCAGCTGGTTTGAGCCCCTAGGTATTTCGGTCGGATGGCTGTCTGGCAAGCAAACCGCAAAGGCTAGAGCTAGCTCACTTGCGGCGCTGGCTGATGCCAGTTGCCAGCTCGTCGTGGGCACTCATGCGCTATTTCAAGATAGCGTGCAGTTCGCCCGACTCGGGCTAGTCATCATCGATGAACAACACCGCTTCGGCGTCGCGCAGCGCCTGCAATTAGCCGAAAAAGGCCTGCGCGCGGGCTGGCTGCCACACCAGCTCATCATGACTGCGACACCGATTCCCCGTACCTTGGCGATGAGCGCTTACGGCGATCTCGACACATCTATCATCGATGCTTTGCCGCCAGGCCGCGAAGGCATCCAAACCGTGGCGCTTGCCAATACTCGCCGCGACACACTGATCGAGCGCATACGCCATCATGCCGCCAGCGGCCAGCAAGTGTATTGGGTCTGCACGCTCATTGAGCAGTCCGAGCAAATCCAAGCCCAAGCTGCCGAAGCCGCGATGGTCGAGCTCAGCGCCGCGCTGCCCGAACTGAATGTAGGACTGGTGCATGGCCAATTAAAGGCCGCAGAGAAAGCCGCGGTCATGGCTGACTTTGTCGCTGGCAATATCGCGGTTTTAGTCGCCACCACCGTCATCGAAGTGGGTGTCGATGTGCCCAATGCCACGCTGATGGTTATCGAAAACCCTGAGCGTTTAGGTTTATCGCAGCTGCATCAGCTTCGTGGCCGCGTGGGTCGTGGCCAACTCGCCAGCTTCTGCGTGCTGCTCTATCAAACGCCAGTATCGGCACTCGCACGCGAGCGACTGCAGATTTTGCGTGATAGCCAAGATGGCTTTGTTATTGCTGAAAAAGACCTAGAGCTGCGCGGGCCCGGCGAAGTATTAGGCACCCGCCAAACCGGCGATGTGCAATTTCGCCTCGCCGATTTAGTCCGAGATGCCACTTTAATTGCCCCTGCACGCGCCTTAGCTGAGCGCTTACACGGGCAAGCAACATACAACTATTTACTCAGTCGTTGGCTGAGTAACGAAGGCCACTACGCCTTGGCATAGAAGCTATACTCTTGTTTACTCATGCAATGCCCCATACTCTTCAAGGGTGATTGTGTTTTTGACTGTGTTCCGAGGTAATTTATGTATTGGCTGCGTTTACGAAATGGCCTGCTATTAAGCGTACTGATGCTCAGCGGTCTAGCCGATGCCGCGCCACGCGTAAGCACCAACAAGGTCGATGCTAGTCCACGCCAAATTCGCCAAGCTGCCATGACCGGCGCCGCTGATGCGCAGTACAACTTGGGTGTGCTTTATTACAATGGCGATGGCGTGGTGCGAAATCGCACCAAAGCTGCCGAATGGTTTAGCTTGGCCGCGCGCCAAGGCTTAGCTCGCGCGCAATATAACTTAGGCGCACTTTACGCCAGCGGGAATGGCGTTCCGCGTGATATCGATCTCGCCAATAGCTGGTTCCGCGCGGCCGCCGATCAAGACTACCCGCCCGCACTGTATGCACTCGGCATGGCCTATTACGAAGGCAATGGCGTACCGCTCGATACCGGTCGCGCCGCTGCGCTCGTGCTTAAGGCAGCTCAGTTAGGCTCATCCTCGGCGCAAAATAATATTGGCATCATGTATGACCAAGGCGTGGGCGTGAAGCGCAATAAGCGCAAAGCCGCCGAATGGTTTGAGAAAGCTGCGGACTCGGGTGTCTCAGAGGCTCAATTCAACCTCGCACAAATGCTCTTGGTCGGTGATGGCATACGAAAAAACACATCAAAAGGCTTGGCCTATATGACCGAGTCAGCAAACCGTGGCTATCCAAAAGCATTGCGCCGCTTAGGCGAAATGTATCTCAATGGCGACTTTGTTGAAGTCGACGTGAACCGCGCCCGAGATCTGCTGTCGAAAGCCGCCGCATCCGGCGGCTAATCGCGCTTACGCCAAGATTGGCGGTAAAGCCCTCGCCATTTCCATCTTGGTCTTCATATCGCTGGCGAAGCTGCCGGTCAGCGCAAAGCCCAAGAGCTGGCCATCTTTCGCTAAAAAGCTGGCTTTGACGTTATTTCCTTCTGCCTCAACTGCCCAAGCACCTTCGGTGTTTGGCGCCACAGGCGACACCACAATCGGGCAAATCGGTGTTTTGATTTGCACCGGCATGGCGGGATAGCTCACTACGGTATCTTCGCCGGCTAAAGTTTTCGCCAATGCTCGTGCGCTGGCCATCAGCGGCAACACATACATCAGCACTTTGCCATCGACTTCAGCGCAATCGCCAATGGCGTAGATATTGGCATTGCTCGTGCGCAAATAGCGATCGACACAGATACCGCGCGCTACATTCAAGCCTGCCACTTCGGCCAAGCCTAAGCGTGGGCGTAAGCCAATGGCTGAAAGCACAATATCAGCCTCAACCTGTCGGCCATCTGCCAAGCTCACGCGAATGCCGTTGCCGGCATGATCAGCGGCAGTAACATTGGCGCCATAGAGAAAGTTCACGCCCAAGCCTTGCAGGCCAGCTTCAACCGCTTTAGAGGCGCGCTCGGGCAGCAATGTTGGCAATGGCCGGCCCATAGGCTCAACCACGGTGACGCTATGGCCGCTAGCGGCTAAGTCATTGGCAAATTCGCAGCCAATTAAGCCACCACCAATGATTAATACACGCTTCGCCGACTCACCGAGCTGCTCGCGAAATACGGCGTAATCGCCAAGATCATTGACGCTTAATACGCTATCGCCTGCATCGCCGCCTAATGGTGGACGGAACACATCGGCACCAACGGCTAACACCAAATCTTCGTAGGCCAGCGACTCGCCATTGACTGTGAGTGTTTTCGCAACCGGGTCGATGCTCGACACCGCGCTCGCCACACGCACCTGTGCATTAAGCTGTTCAGCCATGGTCTCCGGTGAGGCCATGGCCAGCGCATCGGGCGTTTTACCTTTTGCCAATGCGTTTGACAGCATTGGCTTGGAATAGCTGCGCCCGTCATCCTGAGACAGGATAATTAGCGGGCGCTCGTTGTTGAGCTTGCGAAATTCGCGCGCCAACGTGTAGCCGGCCAAACCGGTTCCCAAGATAACGAGTGGGCGCATGACTTAAATTTCCACCATTTCAAAATCTTCTTTACCGACGCCACAGTCTGGGCAGACCCAGTCATCAGGAATGTCGTTCCAGCTGGTGCCGGCAGGAATACCATCCCAAGGCATGCCAACCGCTTCGTCGTAAACAAAACCACAGACTATGCATTGCCACTTTTTCATAACTCACCTCATTATTGGATATCAACTGGCGCACGGCCATAGCTTGGCCAATGCGCTTAAACCTTGTCAGCGCGCAATGTTACCGAAATTAGCCCGCTTGTGCTGCTGCTAATACCTCGCGATAGTGGTTGGCGTGACGTTCTTCTACTTTAGTTAAAGCGGCGAAACGTTTCTCGGCTTTTTTCAATGCGGCCTTGAACCATTCAGCATGTTCTTTCGACTCAGCAATCTGCTCTTCAAACTCTTTCATGGCCTCAGCTTGTTGCTCTTTAATTGCCGTATCGCGGAAGCCTGGGTACATTTCGCTGTACTCATATGTTTCACCAGCAATCGCTACTTCAAGCATTTTTTCTGGCGTCATCATGACTTTCGGGTAGAGCAAGTCCAAGTGGCCAAACGCGTGCTGAATCTCTTGTTTCGCCGTTTCTTCAAAGGCAGCTGCTGTGGCTTCGTCGCCCATTTCTCGTGCTAACTTAGCGAAATAGCTATATTTCATAAAGGCTATGGACTCGCCGGCAAAAGCTGCTTCTAAGTTTTTACCCGTAATAGTGATATCTAATTTCATTTCAAGTCTCCTCGTAAAATTCTGCGCCTTAGCGCTGCTTCAACTAGGCTAGGTTATGATACCGCTCTGATTAAGGCCAATATGTTGGTCGAAAACTTTCGATAGCTTTTTCCTATTGCGATACTTATGCAGACTAGCCCAAGCAAATGGACACATCCCCGTCGATGGCAGCAGGAGCCACTTAAGCTGCGCCTATCATCGCAGCGTGATTTACGCTCTTGGCTAGCTGAGTCCGGATCACTCACCGCACGGCTAAACTCACTGGCTCAACATTATGATGGCGAGCTACGCGTTGAGGTGATTTGCGAAGGCTGGGGCTTACCCAGTGCTGAAGAGGCGCTTACATTGAAGCTGCGTCGAGGCGAGTTTGCTTGGATACGTGAAGTGGTTTTAGTTGGCCTCAATACACCTTGGGTGCAAGCACGCTCGGTGCTGCCGAGGCACAGCCTAGGCGGACTTAATCGTCGCCTAACTCGCTTAGGCAATCAAAGCTTGGGCAGCTTATTATTTCGCGATCCGGCATTAGTGCGTGGTCCAATTCGCTACGCAGAGCTACCCGCACAGGTCAGCACCGTTTGGGCTCGTCGCTCGCGATTTTTGTTACGAGGACAAGCCATCCTAGTTGCTGAAGCTTTTCTTCCAGAGCTGTTGACCGCCAGCGCTCATGCGGACACGATAACGCCATGATTTCACGCGACCGCTTACCCGACTTTATCGCCCTGATGCGCCTCGACCGGCCCATCGGCATTTGGTTATTACTCTGGCCCACGCTTATCGCGCTATGGATTGCTGGCGACGGTCATCCCGAGCCATTGATCGTGGCTATTTTTGTCGCCGGTGTGGTGCTAATGCGCTCAGCAGGCTGCGTGATCAACGACTATGCCGACCGCCATATCGATAGCCAAGTTTGGCGAACCGCCGACCGACCACTGGCTAGCGGCCGCATTCTCGGCAGCGAAGCTTTGATGCTCTTTGCTGCACTCATTGCTATCAGCGCCACGCTACTTTTCTGGCTACCAATTCAGGGGTTTTATTGGTCATTCGGCGCACTCGGCCTAGCGGTGCTCTACCCCTTTATGAAGCGCGTCACTTACCTACCACAAGTGGTGCTCGGTGCTGCATTTTCATGGGCTATCCCGATGGCATTCGTCGCTCAAGGCCGCACGCCCGATGACCTGTGCTGGCTGCTCTACGCCGGCAACCTGGCATGGACCGTGGCTTACGACACACAATACGCCATGGCCGATCGTGAAGATGACCTAAAGGCTGGCGTAAAGTCGACGGCTATTTTATTTGGCGACCTAGATCGCATTGTCATTGCTGGCCTACAGCTCATTTGGCTCACAGCACTCGCGTTTATTGGTCATCAAATGCAATGGCCATGGCCGTGGTGGTCAGGCCTGGCTGGCGTGCTCATATTGTTTA
>CAXIBK010000125.1:0-6218 GCA_964022225.1 uncultured Paraperlucidibaca sp. | reverse complement strand
CCTGCACTTTGGATGATGAAGCTAGCCAAGCACGCAAAGATTAAAGCGCCAGCGCTGCCGGCAAAAAGCCATTTTAGCGGCAGGCGGGTAAAGCGCAGTAACACGAGTAATGCGATTGCGCACAGCGCCGCAAGCAGCGCGCCCCGGCTCGGATAGCTGAGGCTAAGCCAAGTGAAGAGGGCTGCGGCGGATAAAAGGGTGAGCACGGCTTCTGTGATGCCTAAGCGGCCGATTCGGTTTTCTTTGTAGATGAGTCTGTTATTTCGGGCGTCTTTGCTTTTCCGGCCGCTGAGCACCACCGCGACGCTGCAGCTCATTAGCAGAGAGAACGCGAACCCCCAATAATTCATATTCTCCACGCTATTGAGCCACGCAACGACCATCGCCGAATGCTTAGGCGTGTAGATCAGCCACAACGCTGCCAATCCCGCCACCACGCAGCCGACCGCAATCCCTCGCCTTAGCCACGTTATCGAAGCCGCTTGCGCCAAAATAGCCACAGTTAGCCCAACCACCAGCGCCCCGATGAACTCAGCAAGCACCATCGCCCCCTGCCACGGATACACCGACAACACCAACCCGCTCAGCAAGCCCGCACCCACCGGCAGCGCAACCCAGCCCAGCGCGCCTACGTGTCCCGCCACTTGCGAGCGCCAGCCTCTGAGCCCAACCAAATGTGGATTCAGTTCTGCTACTTCTTGGCGCGCATTTTGATCAGCTTCGTGCAGATTTCGCGCGGCCGCCCCAGTGCCCGAAATCATGGCGACCACAGCTGTTGCGACCAGGGCTGCTGCGCCCAAAACGACAGCGCTTACGCTCAGTAATATCCACAGACTCGGGAAGCGCGCCACCGGCGAAAAAATCAGCGTTAAAACGCACAGCAGTAGCAACGCCCCGGCCACGTGCGCAGTTTTCGTCATTGCGTAAGTCTCTAGGTTTGTGTGAGGGCGCCTATCATAGTGTTCTTAGCATTTGAAAAAGTCGTAAAAACGACCTATGCCCCCCCAAGGATCGCCATCGAAGCCACCGACTATGGGTTGGCGCAACAGCTGCGTAGTGGGTTATCTTTGCCCTCTAATTATTTACTCCAAAAGCATTGGTCGCATCGGCCAGAGTCATCAGCTTTACTGTTTAAGGAATATTCTGTGATCTCAACTGTCATTCTCCCTGTTGCCGGTCTTGGCACGCGTTTTTTGCCGGCCACGAAGTCGGTGCCGAAAGAGTTGCTGCCGGTGGTCGACAAGCCGTTGCTGCAATACGCGGTGGAGGAGGCATGGCGCGCAGGCATTCGCCATGTGGTGTTGGTGAATTCGCCGAAGAAGGCGGGGTTGGAGACGCATTTGCAACCAGCCGACCCTGAGCTGGTGGCTGAGTTGACCGCGAAAGGTAAGAAAGACTTGCTAGCGGCCTTGTTGGGCACGGTACCTGAGGGCCTGGAAGTGACAGTGGCGATGCAACCGAAGGCGCTGGGTTTGGGTCATGCGGTGGCGTGTGGCGCTGAGGCGGCGTTGGCTAGCGCCGGTGATGGCGTGGCGGTGATGTTGGTGGATGATTTTATTGATGCGCCGTTGTCGGGCGAGGGCGCGGCAGGCTGTTTGGCCGATATGGTGGCGCTGCACGAGGCCACGGGCGCATGGTCATTGGCAGTGGAAGAGGTGCCGCTCGACCAGGTGCATAGGTATGGGGTGGTGTCGTTGGCGGGCGTGTCTGGAGAGCAGGCCAGTGCGCAGACCGCAAGCGCTGTCGCACAGCGTATCGTGGCGATGGTGGAAAAACCCGCCGCCGATGTCGCGCCCAGCAATCTCGCTGTGGTCGGGCGCTATGTATTGCCCAAGGCCATCTTCGCCGCGCTTGCCGATGTGCAGCCTGGCGCGGGCGGTGAAATTCAGCTCACCGATGGCATCAGCGCGCTGCTCGGTGAACACGACATCCGCGCCCACCGCTTCGCCGGCGTGCGCTACGACTGCGGCAGCAAACTCGGCTACGCGCAAGCCAATATGGCGCTGGCCCTGCGCGACCGCGAGCTCGCCGCGCCGCTGCGCGCTTGGCTGCCGGGGCTTTTATAGGTTGTACTTGATGCACTAAGTAATACGCGCTATTTTAGCTAAAATAGCTACTTTAGCTGGAGAGCGAAATGAATATGCCCAGTATTAGCGCGAGCGAAGCAAAGAACCGTTTAGGGGCTTACATAGAGGCAGCATTAGTTGAGCCTGTTTTGATTGAGCGCTCAGGTCGCCCTGCTGTCATGCTTATTTCTGTCGTTGAGTATCAGCGCCTGAAGCGGCATGAGCAGCAACAATGGTCAAGTTTAGCCGCCGGCTATGAGGCTATGGCCGCCGACGTTGTGCGTGAGCAAGAAGCGAGCGCTTGGGTAAATGGCCTTAGCAAGGATGCTAGCGATGAATCGTGGTGAGGTGTGGTGGGTGCAATTTGACCCGTCGATTGGCAGTGAAATTCGTAAGCGTCGCCCAGGTATCATCCTCAGCAATAGCGTCGCTAATCAGCACTTAAGTCGTGTGGTGGTGGTGCCAATCACCAGTAATGTCGATCGCGTTTATCCTAGTGAGGCTTTAATTTCGGTCACTGGAAAGGCCGCAAAGGCAATGGCTGATCAAATTATGGCTGCCGATAAATCGCGGCTTGATGGGCGAATGGCAACGCTCAGCCGCGAAGACTTAGCTGCTGTTGAGCAAGCTGTAAAATTACATTTAGGAATGAGCCCGAACACATGAGCAGTAAAGCGCGGAACGAAATCAGCGAATGGCAGGTGGTAGCCGCGCAGGCACCGATTTGGCAGCAGCGCCATTTGCGCGATGTTTGGGGTGCTAAAGAGGGTGCGGCGGGTACAACAGAAGCCTCAACTCGCGCCGCCGAGTTGACTCGTACACACGATGGCCTGCTCTTCGATTTCAGCAAGCAACGCCTCGATGCCTCCGTGCTCAACGACCTATTGGCCTTAGCCGAAGCCTGCGAGTTGCCGCGCGCGATTGAGCGTTTGCTCAGCGGTGATCGCGTGAACCAAAGTGAGGATCGTGCCGCCTTACACACGGCGTTGCGCTTGCCAGCCACGAGCCAGCTAGTCGTGGAGGGTGAGGATGTGGTGCCGGCGGTGCATGCCAGCTTGGCGCGCATGAGCGATATTGTCTCGCGCATTCATGCTCAGCAATGGCGCGGCGTGACCGGCGAGGCCATTAGCGATGTCGTCAGTATTGGCGTGGGTGGTTCCGACCTCGGCCCATATTTGGCCACGCAAGCTTTGGCCGAATTTACGCCGCCCGAGGCGCGTGGCTTAAGCCTGCATTTTGTCAGCTCTATCGATGGCACCCAGCTCGCCGACCTGCTCGATCATCTGCGCCCGGAAACCACGCTGTTTGTTGTCGCCTCAAAGTCATTTTCGACTATCGATACGCTATCGAACGCGGAAACCGCCATCGCCTGGATGCGTTCGCGCATCAGCGACCGTGGCCGCATTTTGCGCCACCACTTTATTGGTGTGTCGGCGAAACCGGAAAAAATGACGGCTTATGGCATTCCTGAATCTAACCAAATTCGTTTTTGGGATTGGGTTGGTGGCCGCTTTTCGCTGTGGTCCGGCATTGGTTTGCCCATTGCGCTAAAGCTCGGTATGAGTGGATTTAAAGAGCTGCTTGCCGGTGCGCATGCGCTCGATACGCACTTTGCTCAAGCGCCATTGGCCGATAACCTGCCAGTGCTGATGGGCTTGCTGCAGGTGTGGAATAGCACGTTTATGGGCATTAACGGCCAAGCCATTTTGCCTTATGACGCGCGCCTGAAGCTGTTTCCTAGTTATCTGACGCAGCTGGAAATGGAGAGTAATGGTAAATCGGTTGATCGCCTCGGCACGCCGATTGAATATGACACCTGCCCGATTTTATGGGGTGAGGTCGGCTCCAATGCCCAGCACGCGTTTTATCAGCTGCTGCACCAGGGCACGCAGCCGGTGGCCTGTGATTTTATCGCGCCGATTCGCCGCTACAGCCGCGATGATGACACCGGTTCGAGCCTGCAACACCAGCAGCAGCTCACGCTGGCCAACTGTCTGGCGCAGTCGCGGGTACTGATGCTCGGCGATGCAACTCGCCAAGGCCATCATTATTATCGTGGTAATCAGCCATCTTCCACGCTGCTGTTTGATGAGCTCACGCCGTATCGTCTGGGCCAGCTCATCGCGCTTTATGAGCACAAGGTCTATGTGGCGTCGGTGCTGTGGAACATCAACCCGTTTGATCAATGGGGTGTGGAGCTGGGCAAGCAGATTGCGACCGCTACGCACTCGGTGATGACGGGTCGTGCCAGTGCAGATGATTACGATGGTTCGACGCAGCAACTATTACGCGTGATTGCCAATGGTCGCGCTGGATGGGAGCGGGGCTTGGTGCGTGCGGATTTGCCGCAGAGCGATGCGCCGAGCACTAGCAAGGAGCAGTTGTCATGAAAATTGTCGTTCACGGCAACACGCCATTTGCCTGGAACTCCGCTGTGCATCTGGCATCGATGGGTCACAGCGTTACGCTCTGCGCTGATTGGCAACGCTGCCAACGCACACCCGATGCCGAGCTAGCACGCGAGCCCAACTTGCTCTCGCAGCTCCACGATTTAGTGCCGAAAGGCTTGCTGACGCTCAGTAGTGGCGCGGGGCTGATGCGCGCGGCTCAGGCATCGGGTGCATCTAGCACTACAGATAGCCAGATGCTGGGTGTTACAGACACGAATGATGTCAGCTCAATTGATCAGCATTGGCTTGCCCTGGGCGGCTCAGCAGATGAGCTTGTGGCTTATGCGCAGCGCTTGAGTGCAAGCTCATTGGCTCCGCTCGTGGTGCTCTCGCCATACCCGCTTGGCACTTTGGCGCGACTCACGCAGGCTGTCGATGCCACGGTCTACGCGCTGCCGATTTTCGCGCGCGGCGGTAGCATGCTCAGCAACCTAGCGAAACCACCGCTGCTGGTTATCGGTTGCGATGATGATGCCGACTCCGCGATGATGCTTGAGGTGCTGCGCCCCATGGTGCGCCGCGCGGATGAAGTGATGGTGGTGCCGCTTGCCGCCGCTGAGCTCATCAAAAGTAGCGTCAACGCCATGCTCGCCACGCGCATGAGCTTTATGAATGAAATGGCCACGCTCTGCGAAACCTTGCATGTGGATATCGACTTGGTGCGCCAAGCGCTCGCCGCTGATCCGCGCATCGGCTCGGATTATCTCGACGCCGGCTGCGGCTTTGGTGGCCCCAGCTTCTCCGATGAGCTGCTCGATTTCTCGCGCAGCGTGCAGGCCTCCATCGACCAACAAACCCTCATTGCCAACGCCTTGCGCATTAACGAGCGCCAGCGCGACATTTTGTTCCGCAAACTCTGGCGCTATTTCGAAGGCGATTTGAATGGTCGCTGTTTCGCCATTTGGGGTGCCGCCTACAAGCCTAACTCCGCCAGCGTGCAAGACTCCGCTGTGCATCCATTGCTGCAAGCGCTCTGGGCCCAAGGCGCATGCACCCGCGTCTACGACCCACTCGCCGCTCAAAGCTTGCGCGAATGCTATCCGCATCAGCCGCTGCTCGAGATTGTTGATCAGCCATATGATGTGCTGAGTTGCGCTGCGGGCACTGATGCCGAGAGTTCGGCGCTCGGCCAGCCCGAGGCAAACACAACTGGTGCGGATGCCCTCATTGTGGTCACCGCCTGGGAAATTTTCCAAAGCCCAGACTACGCACGCATACGCGCCGGTCTGCGCCAGCCATTCATTCTCGATGGCCGCAATGTCTACAACCCCGACTATCTGCGCGAGCAAGGCTTTACCTACGTGGGCATTGGCCGTGGCGATGTGTTTTAGGCCCTGAGCTACGAGCATTACGCTGCCAGATCTCGGTATAGAGCCTCGGTGGGGTAGTGCTAAAAACTCCTTTTTTCAAATGGCTAACTTTATTAAGCGTTCGGCCCGTGGAGCGCCTAACAAAGTTAGCCATTTGAAAAGTACCTAAAATCGACCTATACCCCCCCTTCCCCCGGCAGGGATCGCGACAGGTGGCCCGCAGCGTTGAGCTTGGCGTTGCTCTACTTCACAATATGATAAGTTTCTGCTGACACTATTCATCTTTACCAATTAAGGCCTTTTATGACGACGCCCTTGCAAAAACTCCCCGCTTTTAAGGCTTATGACGTGCGCGGCCCGGTGCCGGCACAGCTACACATCGACATGGTGTA
>CAXIBK010000124.1:0-6243 GCA_964022225.1 uncultured Paraperlucidibaca sp. | reverse complement strand
GTATTTAAGTTTGGCGGCGAGTGTTTGTGTGCTCGATGCGCGTATGTTGAGCGATGCTCGAGTGCGCGAGCATGAGACCTTTATTGCGCAAGTGGCGGTGGCCGATGTGCTGCTGTTTAGCAAAGCCGATGTGCTTAGCGATGCAGAGCGTGTTGCCGCTAATGAGTTTGCCGCTGAGCTATCGCCAGCGAAGGCTTTGGTGGCTTTTGTTGGGCCTGAGTCATCGTGTATTGCGGCATTATCGGTGGCAACGAAGCCACCCAAGCAGCAGCGCCGCAGCTTGCTACATGCACCAGTTATTGCAGCACTAAACCTTCGCTCAGATGGCATAAGTGCTGAACAAGCCGCACAGGCAAAGCTTCCTCCGTATCATTACCATGAGTCGGCCCAAGGTCATTTCATTGGTGGTTGGATTTTGCCACCAAGCTGGTGCTTTCAACACGATGACCTGCTCACTGAGCTCATGTCATGGCGCGATGCTGAGCGCGTGAAAGGGGTCTTTCATACTGATAAAGGCTGGATATTTTTTAACGCCACGGCGCTTGACTTAGCCATTCGTTCAAGTGAGTACCGCAGCGATAGTCGCGTGGAAATCATCAGCCCAATCGATTTAGATTGGGCTCTGCGTGAGCAGCGATTACTGGCCTGTCTTATTGCTGCTACGGCCTAGGCGAATACTGCATTGCCAGCTAAGCAGTAATAGCAAAACACAGAGTAATAGCACTGGCCAAACGCCGGTGCGCTGCCATGGCGTGAGGCCTTGCGCGGGATAGATTTCGCCACGCAATACAGTACGCGTAAACGAGGGCGCTTGGCTGACGACCTGGCCCTGCGGGTCGATGAATGCCGTCACGCCATTATTGGTGGCGCGCACAATATAGCGACCGGTTTCTTTCGCGCGCATCCGCACCATCTGAAAGTGTTGCGCTGGGCCTATCGAATGGCCGAACCAGCCGTCATTACTCACAGTGACTAAATAATCCACTTTTGATAAGCGTTGCACCAACGATGGATAAGCAATTTCGTAGCAAATAAACGGTGCTAGCGTACGGCCTTTGACCAGCAACGGCCCTTGTTCGGCTGGGCCCCAAGTGAAGCTAGACATGGGTAAATCAAAGAATGGGATAGCGCCACGAACCCACTTTTCAAAAGGGATGTATTCACCAATCGGCACTAGCTGCTGCTTGTGATAAATGCCTAGGCCATCGCCTGATGCCATGATGCTGTTATAAAACAGAACCTCGGTGCGATTATTGTTCCATGTTGCGTATGGAATGCCGGTAACAAAAGCGCTGCCAGCTTTGAGTGCCTCGTAATCAAGATCAGTTAGTAAGTCTCTGGCCTCATGTGCAAACTGCGGGATGGCCGCCTCGGGCCAAATAACTAAGTCACGACCCCATTCACTTTTCGATAAGTCTTGATAAATAGCGGTGGTTTTGTCGCGCCACTCCAGTGCCCATTTCGATTCTTGCGGAATGTCTCCTTGCACCAAGCTAACGCTAACTGGCGCCTCTTTGTTAATCGAAGTCCAGCTGATGGGAGCGAGTAATCCGCCAACTACCCAGGTCAGAGCGATCGCGATAATGGCGCCAGGTGCAGCTTTGCCATTACGCAGGATGCTGAGTAAGGCCACGGCACTGATGCCAGCAGCCAAGCTCACGCCATAGATGCCCAAGAGTGGCGCCCAGCCCGACAGCGGCGTATCGATAAAGCCGTAGCCCATCATTAGCCAAGGGAAGCCGGTTAGTAACCATGATCGTAGCCATTCGCCAAGCACCAGAAGCGCTGGAAGTGCCAGCCAGCTCAAGCGCCAAAGCTTTAAGCGGCCATACAGCCAGCCGCCGGGGACAAAGAGCAGGGCCATTACCAGTGCAACCACGCAGAGCATGAGTATCGATAATGGCCAACTGGTATTACCGTAGTCATGCATCGACACTAATAACCAGCTGCTGCCGTGCAGCCATAAGCCAGCCCCGAACATATAGTGCAGCCAAGCGCTGCGACGCGCACTGCTTTGCTCGAGCAAATTGGCAAACAATGCGAGTGCTAAAAGTGCTACGGGCCACGCGTTGTAGGGCGCAAGGCCGAAGGGCATGAGTGCGCCAAGAATGAGCGCTAGCGGTGTGCGCAGAGGCGTTTGTCTCAGAGCATCGAGCAGGGCAAAAAAGCGTTTCATTGTTTAGCGAGCTTCAACTTTAAGTAGGCGAATGGTGCGGTTGTCGGCTTGCAAGACACTGAAGCGCCAGCGATCTAACTCGATCACCTCGCCTTGCTCGGGCAGGCGCTCGAAGGCATTGAGAATGATGCCGGCGATGGTGTCGAAGTCGTCATTGCTGAAGTTGCTTTTGAAGTATTCGTTAAATTCGGCGATGGGAGTGAAGGCTTTTACCAGCCATTCACCAGGATGAATTTCACGAATATCTTGATCTTCAATGCTTTCATCTTCGTCATGCTCGTCGTCAATTTCACCAACGATTTGTTCTAGTGCATCTTCAAAAGTGACCAAGCCGGCAATGCCACCGTATTCGTTTACGACGATGGCCATATGGCTTTTTTTGCTGCGAAACTCGCGAATCAATTTGTCTAAATGCGTGGATTCCGGCACGAAAAATACTGGCCGTAAAAACTCCATCACCGTGGCATCGTCGCAATGATTATTGACCAGCTTCAATAAGTCTTTGGCAAACAAAATGCCCACGACCTCATCGGGATTATCGGTGGCAATCACGGGGAAGCGTGAATGTGCTGACTCAATCAAACCAGCCATGGCGTTGCTGACGGTTTCGTCGGCACGAAGAGCGACCATTTGCGCGCGAGGAATCATAATTTCGCGTACTTGGCGCTCAGAGACTTGTAGTGTGGACTCAATAATGCGCTGTGCTTCTACATCCATTAATCCGCGCTTTGCCGACTCACGAATAATTTCGAGCAGCTCCTCGCGGGTGTTGATTTCGCCACTCCAGGCGTCCGCTAAGCGGCTTAACCACGACTTCGATGTGTCTCCAGACGATCGATCCTCGCTCATGGCGATGTTTTCCCCTCTACTAGTGTGTTGTTTGCCAAGTCGTCATCATACGGGTTATCGATGCCAAGACACGACAATATCTCAAGCTCTAGAGGTTCCATGCGTGCGGCATCATCTGCTTCAATATGGTCATAGCCGAGTAAATGCAAGCTACCGTGGACAATCATATGCGCCCAATGTGCTGCTAAAGGCTTGCCTTGCTCATGCGCTTCGGTGGCAACAACATCGGCGCAAATAGCTAGGTCACCTAGCGGTCGCTCATCAAGTTCGGCGAGTAGGGTGTCGGGCAGCTCGGCTGGAAATGACAACACATTGGTGGCGTAATCTTTGTCGCGATATTGCGCGTTGAGCGCGCGGCCTTCTTCTTTGCTTACGATGCGAATATCGACCGAGCACGGTTGCGTAATGCTGAGCGCTTTCAGCACAGCGTCTACATAGCGCGTGCAATCAGCTTCGGTGGGTAAGCCTTCTGGACTGATGCCGTCGTCGATGTCTAGCCAAACATTAGCGGCCATGATGGCCTCGCGGTGCTGGCTGTTTCGCATCCCAGGCTTCATAAGCGTCAACAATGCGCATCACTAGAGGATGGCGTACGACGTCGCGCGAGGCAAAGCGCGTGACATGAATGCCTTTGACCTGCTCTAAAATAGTCAGCGCCTGCGTCAGGCCAGACTCCATGCCGCGAGGTAAGTCGACTTGGCTGATATCACCAGTAATGACGGCGCGCGAGCCATAGCCTAAACGTGTCAAAAACATCTTCATTTGTTCCGGAGTGGTATTTTGCGCCTCATCCAAAATGATGAAGGCGTGGTTGAGCGTGCGCCCGCGCATATAGGCTAGTGGGGCGACTTCAATCACTTGGCGTTCAATTAGTTTCGCCACTCGCTCAAGACCAAGCATCTCGTATAGCGCATCATAAAGCGGGCGCAAATACGGATTAATTTTTTCTGATAAGTCGCCGGGCAAAAAGCCGAGCTTTTCGCCGGCCTCAACCGCCGGCCGCACCAGCAATATGCGCTTCACTTGGTCTTTTTCGAGCTGGTCGACTGCACAAGCTACGGCCAAATACGTCTTGCCAGTACCGGCAGGGCCCACGCCAAAGCTGATGTCGTGACTGAGAATCTGCTCGACATAGCGCTGTTGATTTTGCCCGCGTGGACGAATAGTGCCTTTTTTCGTGATGAGCACTGGGCCATCACCACTGCTGGCATGCACAGGATTGCTGGATAGTTCACCAAGTGCAATTTGCAGCACTAAATGCACGGTCTCAGGTGCCAGCGTTAGGCTGTCATCAGTTTCTGCATAGAGTCGCTCGAGCACGGTGACGGCAATTTCGCGCATATCAGCTTCGCCAATAAGCTCGAGGCTATAACCGCGATGCAGCACGCGAAGATTCAGGCGTTGCTCAATAAGTTTAATGTGCTCATTGAATTGGCCACAGAGCATGGCTAAACGACGTGGGTCTTGCGGACTTAATTCCAGCGTGCTGGTGTGTTCAGACGTATTCAAAAGGGCAATTATCTCGGTGATTTTATGCCCAGAGAATAACCGAAATCGACTAGCTGCGGCAGTCGCCGAGATCTATGCACCGTCTTGCTACAAATCTCCACAAATTGTCTAGGGAAATTCATTGGCTATCAGACATCTGTCTGATATGTTCTTCAAATATTTGCAATAAAAGTCATGAAGCACGCTGCTCTGTCGATAAGAATAAATAAAGGCTAAAGGCTAACTATGACCACATCAGATCCACATCACCCATATCCTTATGCAAGTAAGCAGGCGCAGGCCGTTGCTTGGCTTATGTCAGCCACCGTGCGACCAATCGCTAGCACACTTGTGCGATCTCCTGAGGGCTTGATTGCGCTGAGAAGTGGTTTTCGGGCGCTCAGTGTAGTGTTGGAGCGCACGCCGAAAGCGGTGCATGTGACGAAGGTGCATAAAACAGATGTTCGTGGTGAATGGGTGGTGTCGCCTAAAGCCCGCAGCGCCTCACGCGTGGTGTTGTATTTGCATGGTGGTGGCTATTTTTTTGGCTCAGGCTCGCTACATAGGCAAGTTACTTGGCGGCTCTCACAAGCTTTATCGCGGCCAGTTTTGGCCATCGACTATCGCCTTGCCCCACGTCATAGCTTTGAGGATTGGCGCGATGATGCTGTTGCCTCTTATAAGTATCTACTAAGCCAGGGCTATAGAGGCTCAGATATCACAGTGGCTGGCGACTCTGCTGGCGGCCATTTGACCTTGGTGCTGCTGCAAACCTTACGTGATCGCGGCATTAGTTTGCCAAAAGCAGCAATTTGCATCTCGCCATGGACGGATTTGAGTAAAGACTCGTTGGCGCTAACCGCACATCCGCGCCGCGACCCATACATACCCAATGCTGCCTTGGGTTATATCAGCCGCTTCCTCACGCGCAACCGTAGTCCCTTTGATGCCTTGGTTTCGCCTGTGCACGGTGACTTCCGTGGCTTACCGCCAATTTATATTATGGTCGGCTCTACCGAGATTTTGCGTGATGATGCGCGTCGAACCGTTGAGCGTGCTCGTGCCGCTGGCGTGAAGGTAGTCTATGAAGAGTGGCACCGCATGCCGCATGTGTTCCCATTCATGGCTGCGGTATTGCCAGAGGGACGCTTGGCATTTCGTCATATGCGTGATTTTGTGACTCGAATTGAAACGCCGGCATTGTCGTTAGTTGCCTAGGGCGGTTAGCATGCAAGGCCGTGGCGACAGCTTTGTTGCTACGGTCTTGGTAACTACTCAGGTCATTCCACGTCATGTCATCTTCTGCTGAAATCACCAAAGCTGAGCACAAACGCGTTCGCGCATTGCAACAAAAAGCCGGACGCCGCGAGCAATCGGCATTTTTGGTTGAAGGTGCGAAAAGTGTTCACGAACTTCTAGCCTCGGACTGGCCCGTTGTCGCGGTCTATGCCAGCCACGAGCAAGCTGCCGAATTTCGCGATGCCACTAGTCGTCGCGGCCTACGCTTAATCGAAATCAGTGCCAGTTTATTAAGCAGTTTAGGTAATTACGCTAATAACGAATCGGCTCTGGCTATTGCTGGCGTTCGCGCTTGGCGTGCCATGCCTCTGCGCGAGGGCCAACTTACGCTGGCACTCGATGATCTCCGCGATCCTGGTAATCTCGGCACCATTTTGCGCCTTGCCGATTGGTATGGCGTGAGCCAGATTGTCGCTTCACAAACCACTACT
>CAXIBK010000123.1:0-6301 GCA_964022225.1 uncultured Paraperlucidibaca sp. | reverse complement strand
TTTGGTTTTGCGGCTATAGCGCAAAATCGCTGGACGGCCTTCGCCATCCTCCACAGGAGCATCGAGCAAATAAATGTGTTTCTGGTCGAGTTTGTCAGCCACTAGTTGAATCTCGGCGACTGTTGGCGCGCGCGTTTCACGGTTTTTCGGGAACTTGCTAGCCGCTAGAAATAGGCCGCTGGCACCATCTCGCAATAAAAAGTGGTCGTCGACTTTGCTACAGGTGAGCATTGGCATGCTGATGGGGTCGGCCTTGGGTGGCGCCGCCTCACCATTGCGCAAAAGTTTGCGGGTGTTGCCGCACGCGCTGTCGGTGCAAGCGAAGTATTTGCCAAATCGACCGGTTTTCAGCTGCATATCACTGCTGCATTTATCGCATTGGATGATGGGGCCGTCATAGCCTTTGATGCGAAATTGGCCTTGCTCCACTTCAAAGCCGGCGCAATCGGGGTTGTTACCGCAAACATGGAGCTTGCGCGTGGCATCAATCAGATAGCTTTCCATGGCTGTGCTGCACACGGGGCAGCGGTGCTTGGCGCGTAGCTGTGTTGTTTCAGCGTCTTCCACGGCATCAAGATCTACTGCTTCATCGCCTCGGGTGAGATTAACCGTGTGTTTGCAGCGCTCTTTCGGCGGCAAGGCATAGCCCGAGCAGCCCAAAAATACGCCCGTGGAGGCAGTGCGAATCTGCATAGGCCTGCCGCAGTCGGTGCACGGAATATCCGTGGCTACCGGTTGGTTCGGACGCATGCCATCTTCTGCTTGCGCAGCGGCAAGCTTGGCTTTGAAGTCGGCGTAGAAACGGTCGAGCACGCGCTTCCAATCTTCGCTGCCCTCGGCAACTTGGTCGAGCTGCGCTTCCAGATCAGCGGTGAAGGCGTAATCCATCAGCGCGCTGAAGTTCTCGGTCAGGCGATCAGTGACGATGTCGCCCATTTTCTCCGCGTATAAACGCCGACTTTCCAAGCGCACATAGCCGCGGTCTTGAATGGTCGAGATGATCGCCGCATACGTCGATGGCCGGCCAATGCCGCGCTTCTCAAGCTCACGCACCAAGCTGGCTTCGGTAAAACGCGCCACGGGCTTGGTAAAGTGCTGGGTGGGGTCAAGCGCGCTTAATGAGAGCGTTTCGCCAACGGCTACATCAGGCAAGACCACATCTTCTTTGTCTTTGCTCAAGGCGCTCATCACGCGCGTAAAGCCATCGAAGCGCAAGATGCGGCCACGGGTACGCAATTCAAAGCCGGCAGCAGCCACGGTCAAACTGGTGCTGGTGTACTCGGCTTCGGTCATTTGGCAAGCCAAAAATTGCCGCCAAATTAAGTCGTACAAGCGCTCCGCATCCTTTTCTAAACCCACGAGTGAGCCGGGTTTAGCGTTTGCGTCCGATGGCCGGATGGCTTCGTGAGCCTCTTGTGCACCGTCTTTGCTGCTGTAGCGAATGGGCTGTTCCGGCACATAACGCTCGCCATAATTCGCCACGATAAACGCGCGCGCGCTGGCCACGGCATCTTGACTCAAGTTGGTCGAGTCAGTACGCATATAGGTGATGTGACCGGCTTCGTATAAACGCTGCGCCAAGGTCATGGTTTTCTTCACCGAGAAGCCCAGACGCGTGCTCGCGGCCTGCTGCAAGGTAGAGGTAATAAATGGTGCTGAAGGCTTGGTGCGCGTGGGTTTATCATCGCGCTTGGAGACTGTATAGGCGGCCTTTTGTAGCACGGCCAAGGCGGCATCGGCTTGGGCTTTATTGACGGGCTTGAAGGCCTCACCGGCTTGACGAGTCACCTCTAAGCGCAGCGCTGCATCCTGCGGTGTTAACGTATCGGCATGAATTTCCCAAAACTCTTCGGGCACAAAGGCGCGAATTTCACGCTCACGTTCCACCACCAAGCGCAGCGCCACCGATTGCACACGCCCAGCCGATAGGCCGCGGGCGATCTTTTCCCAGAGCAGAGGCGACACCATAAAGCCCACCACGCGATCGAGAAAGCGACGCGCTTGCTGAGCGTTCACACGAGCCAGATTAAGCTCGCCCGGCGCTTTAAAGGCTTCGGTAATGGCAGACTTGGTAATCTCGTTAAACACTACGCGCTTATAGCGGCTGTCATCGCCACCAATAACTTCGCGCAAATGCCACGCAATGGCCTCCCCTTCGCGATCCAAGTCGGTTGCGAGATAGATGATGTCGGCATCTTTCGCTAAAGCTTGCAGCTCGCTGACCACCTTTTCTTTACCGGGCAAAATCTCGTACTTAGCCACCCACTGCTTTTCCGGGTCAACACCCATTCGACCCACTAACGCAGCTTGCTGCTTAGCACCCTTCTGCGCGGCTTTTTGCTCAGGCGTGAGTTTGCGCGTCTCGGCTGCGGCTTTCGCACGCTCTGCCGGCGTGCTGCCACCACCACTCACAGGCAAGTCGCGCACATGGCCTACACTCGACTTCACAATAAAGTCTTTGCCTAGGTACTTGTTGATAGTCTTAGCTTTTGCAGGGGACTCAACGATGACCAGCGATCTGCCCATAGTGGGAGGTTTCCTCAAAAAGTGATGGGGTCGCGCGTTACCAACCCAATAAGCCGCCTATCTTCAAGGCCTTGCGCGAATGGGTCAAGCGCTTGCAGCAGCTAATACCGAGCGCATCGTGTCAACCGAGGTGGTTTTTGCATCTTCGCGCCAATAGACAATGGTGGCATTGGTCAAAACTTCAATGCCTAACCAAGTGTCTGGTGCTGGTGTTGGCCAAGGCATGGCATGAAGCCAAGCCTCAGCATTATCTACCGGCTGCCAATTGCCTAAACCGGCGTGCCAGCGCCATTTACCAATCAGCGCTTTTGGCAAGGCGTGTGGCCATTGATAGTGTGCAATCATGCGACGACCTTCGGGCAGCTCTAGCCATTCGGGCGCTGGGCGCAAATGCACATCGAAGCCAGCGTCTTTCGCCTGCTTACGCTGCGCCATGAGTGCGCGATCGCGCGGGCTGGGCTTCAACCACATGATATTGCCGACAATAAAGGCAATGACTAAGAACAAAATAATGATGAAGGTCATCATGAGTGAATTCACTTTTGGATTACTAGAAAGGCGGCAGTCTAGCCTGATTCGCCACTGGTCACACAACTACTGTACATAATGACAGGCTCAGTGTAAGGTTTGTCAACTGCTCATTGAGAACGCCACCATGATTGCACTAACTACACGCCAAGCCGAGGTTTTAGACTTTATCCGCGACTGCCTAGAGCGCAATGGTATGGCACCGACGCGCGCTGAAGTGGCAATTAAATTTGGTTTTCGCTCGAAAACTGCAGCCGCTGATCACCTCCGCGCACTCGAAAACAAAGGCTATATTCGCTTGCACCCAGAGCTGTCGCGCGGCATTCAGTTGCTTGTAGACCCCAACGAAGATGCCGACATGATACCGGTCATCGGCTCGGTGGCTGCCGGCCTGCCCTTAGAAGCAGTGGAAAATCATGACCATAGCTTGCCAGTACCACGCGGCTTATTTAGCAAGCGCCCAACCTACTTACTACGCGTGCGCGGTGAGTCGATGAAAGATGCCGGCATTCTCGATGGTGATTTAATTGCCGTTTATAAAACCCATATCGCTCGCGCCGGCCAAATTGTCATCGCCCGCATTGATAACGAAGTCACGGTGAAGTATCTCGATTTCGAGAAGAAGATGATTAAGTTGGTGCCGGCAAACACCACGTTCCAGCCGCAAATCATCACCCCCGATAAAGTCGTCATCGAGGGTGTGTTTGTTGGGCTTATTCGCGATAGCTTTTTGACTTAATCAGCTCTTGACCTGAATTAGCTCGATTTTGTAACCATCGGGGTCTTCGACAAATGCAATCACGGTAGTGCCATGCTTCATGGGGCCGGCTGGGCGCGTGACCTTGCCGCCTTTAGCCGTCACCGCCTCACACGCGACATAGGCATCGGGCACGGCTAGCGCAACATGACCATAGCCAGTGCCCAGATCGTAGCTGCTGGTATCCCAGTTATGAGTAAGTTCTAGCTCTGCTCCGCCATCACCAAAGCCTAAAAACGCCAGCGTAAAGCGCCCGCCTTCATAATCTTGGCGACGAATCAGCTGCATGCCCAGCACAGCAGTATAGAAAGCGATGGATTTATCTAAATCACCCACGCGTAACATGGTGTGCAAAATCCTCATATATTCTCCTCCCTGCCCTGCGCTCAGCATGGGCATAAACGCTATATAAATAATCAGTTAGCAAAAAGCCGCGATGATCGCGGCTTTTCACAGAGTTCAACGCTAGCTAATGGCGGTAACGCAGGGCCATCAGCTCATGCTAAAGCGCCGAAGCGCTCCAGCAATTAAGCATTTAAACGCGCTCGATGATCGTGGCGATGCCTTGGCCCAAGCCAATACACATGGTCGCCAAACCAATTTGCGTGTCTTTTTGCTCCATCACGTTGAGCAACGTCGTGGTAATACGCGAGCCTGAGCAGCCCAGCGGGTGTCCCAAAGCAATCGCACCACCGTTGTGGTTAACCTTGGCTTCCGCTTGATCAAGCAAGTTCAGACCTTTCAACACCGACAAGCCTTGGGCGGCAAAGGCTTCGTTGAGCTCAATGGTTTGGATGTCATTGATGCTCAAACCAGCACGTTTTAATGCCTTCTCAGTGGCAGGCACTGGGCCCCAGCCCATGATCGCGGCATCGCAACCGGCAACAGCCATCGAGCGAATTTTCGCACGCGGTGTTAAGCCTAAGGCTTTAGCGCGCTCAGCACTCATGATGAGCATGGCAGATGCACCATCGGACAAAGCCGAAGATGTACCGGCAGTGACCGTGCCACCTTTCGGATTGAACGCTGGGCGTAGCGAGGCCAACTGCTCCAATGAAGCATCTTGACGAATCACTTCGTCAATCTCGCAAAGCTGTTTGAAGCCATTGGCATCATGACCTTCAATACCGATGATTTCGTTTTTGAAGCGGCCCTCAAGTGTGGCAGCCCAAGCTTTTTGGTGCGAGATAAGGCCAAACTGATCCTGCATCTCACGCGTAATGCCGTTCATGGTGCCGAGCATTTCAGCGGTCAAGCCCATCATGTTAGAGGCTTTCGCATAATGCTTAGATGCCGCTGGGTTTAGGTCGATGCCGTGCATCATGCCAACGTGGCCCATATGCTCCACACCGCCAATGACGAAGACATCACCTTGGCCAGTCATGATTTGCGCTGCTGCTGTGTGCAGAGCTTGCATCGATGAGCCGCAAAGGCGGTTCACGGTTTGGCCTGGCACCGAACGTGGCAGCTCGGCGAGCATGGCGATATTACGCGCCACGTTCATGCCCTGCTCTAGCGTTTGGTTCACACAGCCCCAAATCACATCTTCCACTTCTTCTGGATTGGCATTGGGGTTACGGGCAAATAGCGCCTTCACCAACTCAGCCGAAATGGTATCGGCACGAACATTACGGAACATGCCATTTTTGGTGCGGCCCATGGCGCTACGCACGCCATCGACAATCACCACATCACGTGGGTTCAAAGTAGTCATGTCAGGCTCCTAGATCAGCCGAAAAATTTCTGGTTATTGGCAGCCATGGTTTTAATCAAGGCAGGGGCTTCATAGGCTTTGCCTAAATGCGCGAACTTCTCGCACAGCGCCAAGTAATTAGCGATGCCCATCTGATCGACATAACGGCACGCGCCGCCACGGAACGGTGGGAAACCAATGCCCATGATCAATGCCATATCAGCTTCTGCTGGGCTAGCCACGATTTTCTCTTCCAGGCAGCGAGCAATTTCGTTCACCAATGGCAGCATGAGGCGTGCGATGATTTCGTCTGCTTCAAACTCTTTGCGCTCGCCAACAACAGGTGCGATCAACTCATAAGTAGTTGGGTCGACAACTTTCTTCGGCTTGCCCTTCTTGTCTTGTTCATAGACATAGAAGCCTTTGCCATTTTTCTGGCCGTAGCGATTATTGTCGAACATGATTTCGGTGGCCGACTTGTAGTCTGGCTTCATGCGATCAGGGAAGCCTTCGGCCATCACAGCGGCCGCGTGCACGCCAGTGTCGATACCGACCACGTCGAGCAAGTAGGCAGGACCCATGGGCCAACCGAATTTTTCCATGACTTTATCGACGGCTTGGAAATCAGCGCCATCACGTACCAACATGTCGAAACCACCGAAGTATGGGAACAACACGCGGTTGACCAAGAAGCCCGGGCAGTCATTGACCACAATCGGTGTTTTGCCCATTTGCTGCGCCAGCTTCACTGTCGCGGCGACGGCTTCATCCGAGGTTTTTTCGCCACGAATCACTTC
>CAXIBK010000122.1:0-6310 GCA_964022225.1 uncultured Paraperlucidibaca sp. | reverse complement strand
TGAAAGAAGTGGTTGCTCGCGACATCTTGGGCCGCTAAGTCGGCTTGGCCTGCACTGCCCGGCTCGCAATGAGCTAGGCAGTGCTTTTAGGTGGATGCGAAGGTAACCGCCGCTACTGCGCGAACAATTTTTTGTTCTATTTCGAACTCTTCGTTGATGGGTACTGGCAGGTACAGTTGCAGCTCAATAAACTCAAACTCATGCAGTGCAACGCGAATACGTGGTGTTAGGCGCGGCACACCTAAGCCATGTTGACGCTGTAACTCTCTTGCATGTTTAACTAAATCACTAGCGTAGCGACCAATTTCATCACGCGCGGTTTGTAACATGACGGCCTCAGCCGCTTGCCAGTTGGCACTTCTAGGCAATTGGATGACCACGGTGTACATACCAAATCGCCCCAAGCGGCTAGCATTAAACACCGATTGAGTGAGGAGTTGACTATTGGGAATGGTGACTACACGACCAACGCTGCCCTTGGTAACACTGGCTTGAGTAACCTCAATAACTGTTGTCGACAGCATATCGGCGTCCATTACCTGGCCTTTTAAGCCATTAATTTCGATACGATCACCAATGCTAAAAGCATTAGTGCTACTGCGATAAAGCGCGCCCAATAGGCACAAAATCATTTCGCGCGTGGCTAGTACGAGTGCCGCTGCTACCGCCACCATGGATACGGCCACGGTTTCAATTTCGCTTGCCCAAATAAGCGCTAAGCCGAGCAAAAATAAAACGAAAATGACATTTCGTACGGACACTAACCAGCGCCGTTTCATCTCGGGCTCTAGGCTTTCACGCTTTAAAATGGTGTGACCAATGCCGAAGCGAATCGACATTAGAACGACAAAATAAACGCCTGTGATCAGCAGATCGCGAAGAAAGGCGGCATCAATAAAGCCGGGCAGTAAGTCTAGGATCATTTTTTAATAAGCATGGCGTAATAGAAACCATCGTGACCGTCGATTTCCGGCAGTAATTGACGGCCCTGTGGGCGCCATTGCCCGGGCATTTCGCCTGATTTCTCAAGTGGAATCGACATCGCATCTGGCGTGCGCTTTAAGAATGCGATGATTTGATTTTCGTTTTCGGCCTTCAGCAATGAGCAGGTGGCATATAAGAGCCGCCCGCCCGGACGCAGCGTTTTCCACAGCATATTCAGCAGGCGCGCTTGAATGGCCGTGGTTTGTGCAACATCGGTGGCGCGGCGCAGCAACTTAATGTCTGGATGGCGGCGAATAACGCCAGTGGCAGTGCACGGCGCATCGAGCAAAATGGCATCGAAGGTTTGGCCATCCCACCAGCTGCTAATATCGCTAGCATCGGCACAAATAGTGTCGATATCCACCGGCAATGGGTCCTCACTCGCCATGGTCACGCGCTCAATATTATCTTGCACACGGCGTAGGCGATCAGCATCGTTATCGATGGCAATGAGCTGTGCCATCTCTGGCATCAGCTCAAGTAAATGCGCGGTTTTACCACCAGGTGCGGCGCAAGCGTCAAGCACGCGCTCGCCGGCTTTGGGGTTGAGCAGCAGCGCTGCTAATTGCGCGGCCTCATCCTGAACGGACAATGCACCAGAGGCGAGTGCAGGCAAGTTATGAATAGGTAGTGGTTCGATTAACCGCAAACCTTCGGGCGCAAAGCGTGTTGGCTCAAGCGGCAAGCCATCCTCAATAAGCTCAATAAGCAACTCGCTACGGCTATGACGCAGGCGATTTACGCGCAAGCAAATCGGCGCCGAGCTGTTATTAGCCTCGATGATATCGTTGGCCTCAGCAGGCCAGTCGGCTTGAATAGCTCGCAGCAGCCATGCAGGATGAGCATGGCGTTGAACACTAGCAGCATGAACCAGCTCAGCTTCGCGGCGCTGCAAGTTGCGCAGCACACCATTAATAAAGCCAGTAAGTTTTTCCATGCCGAGTTGGCGTGCAGCCTCAACAGTTTCGGCAAGTGCGGCGTGATCAGGGATGCGCATAGCCAATAGCTGATGCGCGCCGATTAATAATAAGGCTTCGACTTCAAAGTCTTTGGTCGCGCGCTGTAACAGTGGTTTGATCAGCGTGCGGTAATAAATCGCAAAACGCGCGGTGCCCTGTACTAGCTCCTGTAGTAGGCCAATATCTTCGCCGCGACAAAGTTTTTGTGCGCTGGGCAATGTGGCACTTAAAGAGCGCTCGCCTGCTAAGGCTGGAGCTAGTGCTTGAGCTGCCAGTGCACGCACGCCGAGCTGACGCTTGCCGGTGCTACCGTGACGTACACTTTGATGCGTTTTTGCCGATAGCGAGCTCATAGACCAAATACCGTTTGGGGGCTTAGGGTATCGCGCTTGGCATTAAGTAGCTGCGCGATGGGTAAGGCCTTGCCGCCGGCCAGTTGTAGCGTTTCGATCAATAGCACATTGCCATCGCCGCAAGCCACAGCGAGGCCGTGTTTGTCGGCGCGCAAAATAGTGCCCGGAGCCTCTACGCTGATGTCATCGGGTAGTACGCGTGCTTGCCAAACACGCACCGGTTCGCCATGCAAGAGTGTATGAGCCACCGGCACATTGTTAAACGCACGAATATTGCGTTCGATGACCTCGGCACTTTGCTGCCAATCAATCAGCGCTTCTTCTTTGCTGAGTTTGGCGGCATAGGTAGCCAAGGTATTATCTTGAGCCTCAGACACTAGCTCTTCGCCATCATGCATGCTGTCGACAACGCCGAGTAGTGCATCGCCCCCTAATAACGCAAGGCGATCATGCAGGCTGGCACCAGTGTCGCGCTGTGAGATTGGGCATGAGGCTTTCGCCAACATGGCGCCAGTGTCAAGGCCAGCATCCATTTGCATAATGGTGATGCCGGTTTCACTATCGCCAGCCAAAATCGCACGCTGAATAGGTGCAGCACCGCGCCAGCGTGGCAGCAGCGAAGCATGAACATTGATGCAGCCTAGGCGCGGAATCGCCAGTACTTCGGGCGGCAGGATTAGGCCATAGGCGGCGACAACCATCAGGTCTGGCTTTAAGGCGGCTAGTTCGGCCTGTGCGTCGGCGTCTTTTAGGCTAAGCGGCTGTAGCACGGGAATCTCCCGCAGCAAGGCTAGCTCTTTAACGGCGCTGGGTTTTAAGGCTCGACCACGACCCGAGGGGCGATCAGGTTGGGTGTAAACGGCGATGACATCATGATGTCCTTGCAGGAGTGCACGCAGGCTTTCTGCGGCAAATTCTGGGGTTCCTGCAAAGACGATGCGTAAGTGGCTTTCCAATGGGTACTCGTGTGTTAGTCGCGGGATTTGTGCAGCTTTTCAAGTTTGGTCTTGATGCGATTGCGCTTCAAAGCCGAAATATAGTCAACAAAAAGCTTGCCATCGAGATGGTCAATTTCATGTTGGATACAAACCGAGAGCAGGCCATCAGCCTCAATGGTCTGCGGCTGGCCTTGTAAGTCCAACGCATTGACGCGAATTAAGTCCGGGCGTTCGACGCTTTCATAGAAGCCGGGAATGCTTAGGCAGCCTTCATCGTAGGTCTTAGTTTCGGCCGAAATAGGCTCAAATGTTGGGTTGATGAACACTTGTGGCTTCGACTGATCTTCACTGACATCAAGCACTAATAAACGAATGTGGCGGTCAACTTGTGAGGCCGCAAGGCCAATACCTGGTGCGGCATACATGGTTTCCAGCATGTCTTTAACGAGCTGACGAATTTCGTCAGTGACTTCACTCACGGGCTTGGCAACTGTGCGCAAGCGTGGATCAGGAAACTCTAAAATGGGAAGCAACGCCATTTATTTACTCCGGCAATTGGCAATCAGTGCGCAACGCAGCTACACCTAAAGGTGAGGTTAAACATCGTGCCGCTATTATAGGCTGCAAAACGCTCAGGTGCGACTCGGCGCCAAGCGTTTACTGTGGCTGAAAGGAGTTGTCTATGGCCATGGATGGCGATGTTGCGATTTATATCGCGGCGTATCTCATGCTGGATCAGCAGCCTAAGCGCTACCGGCATTGGTTAGCCTTGGCGAAAAGCCTAGAGCACGGCATGGCTTTATTGCAGCGAGCAGATGCCAGCTTGCGCTTGAATCCAGAAATGGAGGCTGTGTGTCGAGCTTGGCCTGATGGCCGCGAAGCCGAGGCCGTGTATGCGCAATGGCAACATGCTTGCCGCTGGCTTGAGCTGCCTGGTAATGGTGTATGGCTGGATAACTTAGCCAATGATTTTGTGCACTGGCCACAGGGTTTAAAGCGTTGCAGTGAGGCTGAGCGCCCGCCACTGCTGTTTTACCGCGGAGATGAGGCTTTGTTGGGCCTGCCACAGGTGGCGATAGTCGGCAGTCGTGCCGCCACCGTGCGCGGCCTGCGCATGGCATCTACCGTGGCGAATGAGTTAGCACAGGCCGGCATAGCCATCACGAGTGGTTTGGCCAGCGGCATTGATGGTGCTGCGCACAAAGGTGCGCTTGCCGCTAATGGCAAAACCATTGCTGTTTTGGGAGCTGGATTGGATTGCATTTACCCACCTCAGCATCGAGGTCTGGCGGATAACATTATCGCTCATGGCGGCTTAATTGTTTCCGAGTTCGCCCCGCGTACGCCTGCGAAAAAATACCACTTCCCTAGGCGCAATAAGATAATCGCAGCGTTGAGCCTTGGCGTATTGGTGGTCGAGGCCGGGCCGAATAGCGGCTCGATAAGTACAGCGAAAGTTGCAGGCAATTTAGCGCGAGATATATGGGCAGTGCCAGGCTCGATTGATCAGCTGCAATCGCGCGGGTGCCATCAGCTTATCCGCGACAATAAAGCTGTGCTCGTAGAGGGCAGCGCGCATGTGCTAGAAGATGTCCTGCCACGAATTCGGCAGTGGTTTGGCTTAGAGGTCGAGGCGCCATCTCGGGCACTATCAGCAACTGCAGATATACGGCGTGAGCCCAGCGCGGCGGCAGCAAGCCTTCGCGACAGCATGGATTGGTCGTCATATAGCGTTGATGATTTAGCGCAAACTCAGCCTATGCCTATGCATCAGCTGCTGGCCTTGCTTGGTGAGCTCGAAGTAATGGGTTGGCTGGAGGCAGTACCTGGAGGCTATCAACGCGTGGTGCCCTGACGCAGATCAAAATCTTCATGCCTCTGCATGCTAAACTCGGCGCTCCTAATCGCTAGAGAATGAGTGATGGCGCAGGCCGCATTATTTCCGCTAAAGCACGCTATAAATGCGTTGGCCCACGATGGCGTGATCGCCTATGCCACCGAGTCGGTGTGGGGCTTGGGGTGCGATCCGTGGTCGGAGCAGGCAGTGGGTCAGTTGTTGACGATTAAGCAGCGGCCTTGGCAAAAAGGTTTGATTTTGATTGCCGCCGATATGACACAGCTTGAGCCATTGCTAGGACGCGTCACGTCTGAGCAAAGACTATTGATGCAAAGCCGCTGGCCGGGGCCAGTGACATGGCTAGTGCCGGTCTCTGAACAGATTCCGCGATGGCTGCGCGGCGAGCACGAAACTTTGGCGATGCGCGTTAGTGCCCACGCCGGAGTGCAGCAATTATGCCGAGCGTGGGGCGGGCCGTTGGTTTCGACCAGCGCCAATCTTAGCGGCCAACCCGCTTGTAAAACGGCATTGCAAGTGCATCTGCGCTTAGGTGGAGAGCTTGATGCTATTGTTCCGGGCCGCGTTTCCGGCGCTAAGCGCCCCAGCGAAATTCGCGATTTAATTAGCCAGCGCGTGTTGCGCGCGAGTGCTTAGGAGTGAGCATGTCTGCGTCTGAAACATCGGCACCAAATATTGAGGCTGTAAAAAATTATTTGATGGACTTACAAGATCGTATTTGTGATGGCTTAAGTGCGATTGACGGTAAAGCTTTTAGTGAAGATAGCTGGCAGCGTGGACCTGGCGAGCGCTTAGCTGGCGGTGGCCGCACTCGTGTACTGGAGTTTGGCAATGTCATTGAAAAAGGTGGCGTGAACTTTTCGCATGTCGCCGGTAAAAGCCTGCCCGCCTCGGCTACGGCGCATCGCCCCGAACTCGCCGGGCGTAGCTTTCAAGCGCTGGGCGTGTCTTTAGTGATTCATCCGCGTAACCCTTACGCACCTACTTCACACGCCAATGTACGGTTTTTTGTCGCCGAGGCTGATGGCGTCGAGCCCGTTTGGTGGTTTGGTGGCGGCTTTGATCTCACGCCCTACTACGGCTTCGAGGAAGACTGTGTGCATTGGCACCAAACGGCAAAAGCCGCCTGCGAGCCATTTGGTGATGAAATTTACCCGCACTTTAAAAGCTGGTGCGATGACTACTTCTACTTAAAACATCGCGATGAGCAGCGCGGCATTG
>CAXIBK010000121.1:0-6326 GCA_964022225.1 uncultured Paraperlucidibaca sp. | reverse complement strand
ACTAACTCAATACCGGCATCGACAGCCTCTAAAATCGAGTCTTTCGCAAATGCAGCTGGCACGTAAATTACCGACGCTGTCGCACCGGTTTTCTCTACAGCTTCACGCACCGTATCAAACACTGGCAAGCCCAAATGCGTGGTGCCGCCCTTACCAGGCGTAACACCACCGACCATTTGCGTACCATAAGCAATCGACTGCTCGCTGTGCATGGTGCCTTGCGAGCCATTAAAGTGTTGGCAGATCACTTTTGAATCTATGTTGATCAGAACACTCATGCTCAGGCTCCCACAGCTTTAACAACGAGCTCGCCTGCTTCATCGAGCGAGGCGGCTGGAATAATATTGAGTCCGCTTTCACGCAGTTTCTGCGCGCCGAGGTCGGCATTATTGCCTTCCAAACGAACCACCACCGGCACTTTCACGCCAACCTCTTTCACAGCGCCAATGATGCCTTCAGCAATCATGTCGCAACGAACGATGCCGCCGAAAATATTGACCAGAACTGCCGCCACCGAGTCATCCGACAAGATGATTTTGAACGCTTCAGTCACGCGCTCTTTAGTCGCACCGCCACCAACATCGAGGAAGTTAGCAGGCTGGCCGCCTTTGAGCTTGATCAAATCCATGGTTGCCATGGCTAAACCAGCGCCATTGACCATGCAGCCGATATTGCCTTCAAGGGCCACGTAGTTCAGCTCCCACTCAGCGGCACGGCGCTCACGCTCGTCATCTTGCGTTGGGTCGTACATGGCTTTGAGTTTGGGATGACGGCCCAACGCGTTAGAATCGATAACAATCTTCGCGTCTAGGCAATGCAAGTTACCTTCATCGGTAATAACTAGCGGGTTAATTTCCAACAGTGCCAGATCAAGGTCAGTGAACATTTTGCCCAAGCCCATGAAAATCTTCACGAACTGCTTCACTTGATTGCTGTCTAAGCCCAACTGATAGGCCAACTCACGGCCTTGGAAGGCTTGTGGGCCAACTAAGGGGTCGATGGCTGCAGTGAGAATTTTCTCAGGTGTTTCGTGAGCAATTTTCTCAATATCCACACCGCCTTCTGTTGATGCCATGAAGACGATGCGGCGCGTTGCGCGATCAACCACTGCGCCTAAGTACAACTCTTTAGCGATGTCGGTGCAGCTTTCGACGAGAATTTTCGAGATCGGCTGACCTTTGGCATCCGTTTGATATGTCACTAAGCGCGTGCCTAACTTCTCGCGGGCAAAGGCCTCAACCTCATCCAGCGTTTTTACTAGCTTCACGCCGCCGGCCTTACCGCGACCACCCGCGTGAACTTGGGCTTTAACCACCCAAACATCGCCACCGATGCGCTCAGCAGCAGCGCGGGCTTCTTCCGGTGTTGAGGCTGCGAAGCCTTTGGATACCGGCAGACCATAGTCGGCAAACAATTGCTTGCCTTGATACTCGTGCAGATTCATCGTGAGATCACCACTCGTTGTGTTTGACCTAGCAGGGCTACTACTAAGCTTTTGCCCGCCGCGAATGCGTCATTCTGGCGGAAATGAACCGGGGCCTTGCGGCCCCGATAAGTCTATTACTTGCGTTTGCGTTGGATCGCGTGAATAGCACGACCATCAACTGACAGCGCAGCTTCATGCACCACTTCCGACAAAGTTGGATGAGCGAAGCACATCAGCTGTAAATCTTCGACGCTGGAACCAAACTCCATGGCGATTAAGCCTTGGTGAATCATGTCGCCAGCACCTGGGCCAATAACATGCATGCCCAGCAGACGATCCGATTTGGCACAAGCGACGAACTTCACAAAGCCATCCGCATCGTCGGCAGCTAAAGCGCGGCCATTCACGGCAAATGGAAATTGGCCTGCTTTAACATCGTAGCCTTCGGATTTGGCGCGCTCTTCGGACAGGCCAACCCAGGCTACTTCTGGGTGTGTGTAAATCACTGAAATGACTAAGTCATAATTAAATTGTGCATGGTGGCCTGCGATTAACTCCGCCACCATCACACCCTCTTCCATGGCTTTATGAGCGAGCATCGGGCCGCGCACCAAGTCACCAATCGCATACACGCCTGGCACTGAAGCGCGGCACTGGTCATTCACATGAACGAAACCACGCTCATCTAAATTAATACCGCTATCGGCACTTAATAAACCCGTGGTGACGGGACGACGACCAACAGCAACAATCAGCTTATCGAAAACCTCACTGTGCTCACCACTGGCATCTGCATAGGTCACAGTCACTTGCGAGCCTTTCACTTCAGATCCCGTCACACGAGCGCCGAGGCGAATATCCAAGCCTTGTTTAGTCAGCAGTTTCTTCGCTTCCTTCGAAATGGCTTTATCCGCGATGGTCAGAAACTCATCAACGGCCTCTAACACTACCACTTCAGCGCCTAGGCGCGACCATACCGAGCCTAATTCAAGGCCAATAACACCACCACCAATAACACCTAAACGCTTAGGTACTTCGCTGAACTCAAGAGCGCCAGTGGAGTCGACCACAATGCCATCAACCAATGGAGCTGCAGAAATTTCGATTGGTTTGGAGCCTGAGGCTAAAATGACATGGCCTGCCTCGATGATTTCTTTTTCGCCTTCGTGCGGCGTGAACTCAACGCGCTTACCAGCCAGTAACTGACCACTACCCTGCAGCCAAGTAATGCCATTGCCTTTCAATAGGCCGGCAATGCCACCAGTAAGCTGGTCGACTACTTTATCTTTACGCGCCAACATGGCGGCAATATCAATTTTCACTTCACCAGTGCTGATGCCGTGATTTTCGTAACCGGCTTTCAAGTCGTGATATTTGTGTGAGCTATCCAATAAAGCTTTCGATGGAATACAACCGACGTTTAAACACGTGCCACCAAGTGCTGGCTTACCTTTGTGAATACGACGCTCAATACAAATCACCGATAACCCAAGTTGGGCGGCACGAATGGCAGCTTCATAGCCACCAGGGCCGCCACCAATGACGACCACATCTGCGCGTTGACTCATAATCTCTCTCTAAATAATTGAGCCGACAAATCGGCTCGCTGCAACAACCGCTTAAATTTCTAGTAGTAAGCGAGCTGGATCTTCAATCAGCTCTTTGATGGCCACCAAGAAGCTCACCGCCTCTTTGCCATCAATCAAGCGATGGTCATAAGACACCGCCAAATACATCATCGGCAAAATAACCACTTGTCCATTAACCGCCATTGGGCGATCTTGGATTTTGTGCATACCCAAAATAGCCGTTTGTGGCGGGTTCAAAATTGGCGTGGATAGCAAGGAGCCGAACACTCCGCCATTGGAGATGGTAAACGTGCCGCCAGTCATATCATCAATGGATAGCTTGCCATCGCGAGCTTTTTTGCCAAAGCCCATGACGGTTTTTTCCACTTCTGCCAAGCTCATGTATTCGGCATTGCGCAGCACCGGCACAACCAAGCCGCGATCTGACGACACCGCCACACCAATGTCATTATAGCCGTGATAAACAATGTCATTGCCGTCGATGGAGGCATTGACCGCTGGGAAGCGTTTCAGTGCCTCAACAGCGGCTTTCACAAAGAACGACATAAAGCCTAAGCGTACGCCGTGTACCTTCTCAAATTTCTCTACGTATTGTTTACGTAGGTCCATGATCGGCTTCATGTTGACTTCGTTAAAGGTCGTCAACATTGCAGTAGATTGCTTAGCTTCGAGCAGACGCTCAGCCACTTTGGCGCGCAAACGTGTCATTGGTACACGCTTTTCAACGCGCTCACCAACAGCCAAGGAAACTGCAGGTGCAGCTGGTGCCGCAGCAGCTGGTGCAGATGCAGGTGCTGGTGCAGCTTTTGCGTTTTGCACATCGGCCTTAGTCACGCGACCGCCTTTGCCTGAACCCTCAATGCTATCGAGCGATACACCGCTTTCTGCGGCCGCCTTACGAGCAGCTGGTCCAGCAGCAGCCGAAGAAGAGGCTGCCGGAGCGCTAGCAGCTGAACCAGCTTCTTCCGGGGCCGAAGCTGTTGCCGCAGCACCCTCATTAAAGGTTGCTAAAACTTCTTGCGATAGGACGGTATCGCCTTCTTGTTTGAGCACATCACTAATAACACCATCGCCAGGTGCGAGTACTTCTAGCACTACTTTGTCGGTTTCAATATCGACAATTAATTCATCGCGCTTCACTGCTTCGCCGGGCTTTTTGTGCCAAGTAGCCACCGTGCCATCAGCTACTGACTCTGGGAATATCGGGGCTTTAATTTCCACACTCATGGTTATTTTCCTTATGACTCGGCGGTTTGTTAGACGGTTTTACCGCCCAGGGCATCAGCGACTAATGCCGCCTGTTCTTTTGCATGCAAATACATTGATCCAACCGCGGGGGCAGCTGAAAGTGGTCGGCCAGCGTAACGAATAGTTAATTCTGGCTGCCACTGACGCACAACACGCTCTAAATTATGACGTGTGTTGTACCACGCGCCCTGGTTCATCGGTTCTTCTTGGCACCACACCACATCCTCGATATTGCTATAAGGCGCTAGAGTTTCCAATAAGCGCTTATCGGGGAACGGATAGAGCTGCTCGACACGCACCAATGCCACCTCGTTAAGATCCATTTCACGACGCTTTTCGAGCAAATCGTAATAGACCTTACCGCCGCATATCACCACTCGTTTGACCTTTTTAGGGTCAATAGCATCGATTTCTGGCAATACCGTTTCAAAACGGCCGCTTTCCAAAGACTCTAATGGTGATGTAGCCAGCTTATGGCGTAGCAAGCTTTTCGGTGACATAACAATCAATGGCTTACGCAGTGGGCGCACAGCTTGCCGACGCAATAAATGGAAAATTTGCGCTGGGGTCGAAGGCGTACATACCTGCATATTGTGCTCAGCACAGAGTTGCAAGAAGCGCTCAAGGCGAGCCGATGAGTGCTCAGGCCCTTGCCCCTCAAAGCCATGAGGCAAGAGCATGGTTAAGCCGCACAAGCGTTCCCACTTAGTTTCACCGCTGGAGATGAACTGGTCGATCACGACCTGCGCACCATTGGCAAAATCACCAAACTGTGCTTCCCAAATAATCAGCGCGCTTGGTGTTGTGGTTGCATATCCATATTCAAATGCCAGCACAGCTTCTTCAGATAGCAATGAATCATAGAGCTCAAAGCGGCGTGGCATGCTACTAATTTGCTGAAGCGGTACAAATGGCTCGTTGTCTTTTTGGTTATACATAACCGCATGACGATGCGAGAACGTGCCACGACCAACGTCCTGGCCAGTGATTCGGACTAAGGTTTCATCATCGAGCAATGTGGCGTAGGCCATTACCTCTGCGGCACCCCAGTTTAAGTCAAGGTTGCCAGCCCACATGCGCTTACGATCATCCGCTACTTTTTGTACTTGGCGCTGAATCACAAACCCTTCAGGAACCTGGCTCAAGCGCTTGCCAAGCTCAAGTAGTTTGGGCATTGGCACACCGGTATTCCAATCATCAACCACTGGGTGATTTAAGTATGGCGACCAATCCACAAATAGGCTTTTATTCGGCTCGGTAACGAGTTGCTTAACCACACTTTTGCCAGCCTCTAAGGCTTCGCGATAGCGCTCAACTAGAGCATCAGCTTCGCTAGCAGTTACCACATTTTGCTCAACCAACTTAGCTGCATAGATCGCACGAGTAGTCGGCAAGTTATTGATAACTTGATACATTTTTGGCTGCGTTGCTGACGGCTCGTCGGCTTCATTATGGCCGCGACGACGATAGCAGAACATATCGATTACGACATCTTTTTGGAACTCCATACGGAAATCCAAAGCCATTTGCGTGACAAACAACACCGCTTCAGGGTCATCGCCATTAACGTGGAAAATGGGGGGTTGCACCATTTTGGCCACGCCTGTGCAGTACTCAGTCGAGCGCGCATCATCGATGCGACTGGTGGTAAATCCGACTTGGTTATTAACCACAATATGAATGGTGCCACCTGTACGATAGCCGCGTGTCTGCGACATCTGGAAGGTTTCCATCACTACGCCTTGGCCAGCAAACGCGGCATCGCCGTGGATGCTAATGGGCAGTACGGAACGGCCAATGCGATCGCCGCGGCGGTCTTGACGCGCTCGCACCGAGCCCTCAACCACCGGCGATACAATTTCCAAGTGCGACGGGTTGAAGGCCAATGCTAAGTGCATTTCACCACCAGGCGTCATTACGTTTGATGAGTAACCTTGGTGATATTTCACATCACCAGAGCCCGTCTGGTTAAACATTTTGCCTGCAAATTCATCGAAAAGATTGGCAGGCTTTTTACCTAAAATATTCACCAAAACGTTGAGACGGCCTCGGTGGGCCATGCC
>CAXIBK010000120.1:0-6334 GCA_964022225.1 uncultured Paraperlucidibaca sp. | reverse complement strand
GAAGTCGAATTGTTCGCTGAGCTCACTCATGACTCGGCCAACCCCTTCAACAGTCAAGGCATCTTTATCGCGCGTTTGGCTGGCCGCTAGAACATATAGGTTGTCTAAGCGTTTATCTTTGATTAGCGCTTGGTTCAGCGTGGCATCATTTTGCACGACATTGATGAAGTCATACACCACACGGCGTTCACAGCCCATGATGAGATCGAGATTACGCAGACCAACATCAAAATCTACTAACACAGTACGATGCCCACGCATCGCTAAACCGGTGCCAATAGCAGCACTCGAAGTGGTCTTGCCTACCCCACCTTTACCCGACGTTACGACGATAATTTTTGCCACAAAAGATTCCTCAAAAGCATGAGCGAGCGATACCCGCCAGTATTGTTCAAAGGTCGTACAGGTTCAACATATCTTCACTCAAACTCAGGCGTGTAGCCTTGCGCCAATGCGGGTCAGAGCGCAGATCATCAGCAACGCGGTAGCGCCCTGCGATAGACACCAATTCAGCCTCTAACGATTGGCAGAATACTTGCGCACTTGTGGCGCCTTTCACGCCCGCTAAAGCACGGCCACGCAATGGGCCATAGATATGAATATGGCCATCAGCGATGACTTCAGCGCCCGCGCTCACCGGCGCCAGAATAATTAAATCGCCAGCAGAGTAAATTTGCTGACCACCGCGAACGGGTTGAGTAATGACTTGTGTAGTCGCCGCGACCGTTGGTTTTTGTTCAGGCTCGATGGCGACACGGTTGCCATCGGCGTCGTAAGTTTTTTCGGCAGCTTTCGTACGCAACGAGGCCAACACGGGCAAACCAACTGAGGACAGCGCTTCATGCATAGCCTTTGGTGCACGCAAGCCAACCAAACTAACGCCGAATGACTGGCATAAGGCGACAATAGCCGCCCAATCGGCTGCGCTTTCAGCCACTTTCTCAACGCTTAAAATAACCGGGGATTGTTGTAGCCACGCAGCGGCATCGAGCGTGCGTGCCGCTAACTGGGTTTTAATTTCGGCAAGGCTGGCCGACTGCAACTCCAACACGGTTGCGGTAAATGAACTGCCTTTGAGTTGAAATGCAGCGGATGCGTCAGAAACAGCAGAGGAAGCCATAGCGTTGAATCAATAAAAGCGATGGGTGTATTGGAAACGAGGCGGCGCAGGCATGCAAGCCAAACGCCGCATTTGTTGCAAAAAACGAAGTAAAAGCGGCGTTTTAAGCGTGTGTTTTCAACAATGCATTTACTTTATCGATATATGCCTGTTCAGCAGCGGCTTGGCTCATGCCTTTTAGCGCCGCCCAAGCGTCATATTTGGCGCGATTGATCATGTCAAACATGCCAGGACGGCTACCGCTGGCATCGCCTTGGCTAGCTTGTTTGAAGTGCGCATAAAGCGCGAGCATGTCGTCATTGCCAGGGCGTTGAGTCAGCGTTTTTACATCTTTTTGGGCTTGTTCAAAGGCGCTCATGGCCAGTCTCCGTGAAAATAAAAAGAGTTGGTGAAAATAATCGGGTTGCATACAGCCCGCATGAAAGCCAACACTACCAGTACTTACTCATTTGCGCACGAGCCATCAGTCGGCTTCTGCCTTTTGCTTTTAGGGGTATTCATGCGCGTCGGATTTATTGGAATGGGCCTGATGGGTGTGCCCATGGCCAAGCGCCTACTGCAGGCTGGCATTGACCTAAGTATATGGAATCGTACAGCTGTCGCCTGCGAACTCTTGCACACGGCTGGCGCCCATGCCACCAACTCCGCGCGTGAGCTTGCCGCCAGTGTTGACGTGCTGATGCTCTGCGTCACTGACAGCGCCGCCGTAAAGGCAATATGCCATGGTACCGATGGGGTTTTCGCTGGCGCTCATTCGGGCTTAATCGTTGTCGATCATTCATCCATCGCGGCCGATGTCACGCGCCAACTTGCCACCGAGCTCAGACAAATCGCTAATGCCGAATGGGTAGACGCCCCCGTCTCTGGCGGCGTTACCGGCGCTGAAAATGGCCGCCTCGTGATTATGGCTGGCGGCAAAGCGACAGCTATCGATGCCGCACGGCCCATACTCGAGCATTACAGCCAACGCATCACACGCATGGGTGATGTTGGCGCGGGTCAGGTCACGAAAATCTGCAACCAACTCATCGTTGCCGCCAACAGCGTGCTCATTGCCGAAGCGATGGCACTCGCTGAGTGCGCCGGTGTCGATGCCAGTTTGCTCGCACCAGCATTGGCAGGCGGCTTTGCCGATTCACTGCCATTCCAAGTGCTATCGCCGCGTATGGCCGAGCGCCGCTTCACACCGGTGCAATGGAAAGTCTCCACGCTAGCGAAAGATTTAGGTAATGCCCAAGCATTATCCGCCCAAGTTAATCTCGACACACCGCTCGCTGCCCACGCCTTGCAACGCTTACAAGCACACGCCGGCAATGGTTTTGCTGACGCCGACTTAAGCAGCGTTATTGCACATTACTTACCTGACTTGGATGTCGGCTCATGCTGAAGTTCTCTGCCAATCTCTCGCTGCTATTCACCGAGGTTCCGCTACTTGAGCGTTTTGGGGCAGCGCGTCGTGCCGGCTTCCAAGCTGTTGAAATTCAGTTTCCGTATGAGTTAAGCATTGAAGCTATCTCCTCCGAGCTTGATCGCCACGAACTGGAATTAGTGTTGATCAACGTGCCCGCCGGCGACTTGATGCAAGGTGGTAACGGCCTAGCTGGCGTGCCGGGGCAGGAGCAAGCGTTTCGTCGTGCGGTTTTACAGACCCTGCCCTATGCGCAACAACTGGGCGTGAGCTGCGTCAATGTGCTCGCCGGCCGCCAAACTGCCGATGCCGATCTCGTGCAGTGTTTACATACGCTAGTCGCCAATGCGCGCTATGCCGCTGAAGCCTTTCACAGCATCGGCGTCACCACCACGCTAGAGGCAATCAATACTTTCGATATGCCAGGCTTCCTCATCAGCAATATCGCGCAGATGCAGGAGATCCTTGAAGCTGCTGACCACCCCACCCTAAAGATGCAGTTTGACTGCTATCACCTCGCGCGCATGGGAGAGGATGTCGTTAGCAGCTTGCTCGAAAATGTCTCGCAAATTGGCCATATTCAATTTGCCGACGCCCCAGGGCGTGGTGCGCCAGGCACTGGCAAGTTGCCGCTACAGGGCATTTTTGACGTTATTGAGATGCTGCCATATACAGGATGGACTGGCGCAGAATATCGCCCCGGCGAGTTGGGCACCGAGGCCAGTCTGGCGTGGTTTCAAGCTTATCGCTGATTTAAGATCGCATTAGCTTGACTGCATAAACTCACAGCGCATCCAACGCCTCACTCAAGCGCCCGACACCAACCACCTTAATGCCTTCAATGGCCTGCTTAGGCACATTGCCACGCGGCACAATGGCGCGGGTAAAGCCATGCTTGGCGGCCTCTTTCAGGCGCTCTTGGCCATTCGGCACGGGACGTATTTCGCCGCTCAAACCAATCTCACCAAACACCACCAAGTCGCTATCTAAAGCTTGACCACGCAGGCTCGATGTCACCGCGAGCACCACGGCTAAATCTGAGCCGGTCTCCAGCACTTTCACGCCGCCGACCACATTAACGAAGACATCCTGGCCTTGACTGGAAATGCCACCATGGCGGTGCAATACCGCTAACAACATGGCTAATCGATTTTGATCTAAACCCACGGCCACGCGGCGCGGATTGCTAAAGGCGTCATCGACCAAGGCCTGCACTTCCACCAATAAAGGCCGTGTGCCTTCGCGCGTGATCATCACCACCGAACCTGGAATGGGCTGGTCGTAGCGCGAGAGGAAAATTGCTGAGGGGTTGGAGACCTCGCGCAGACCGCGATCGGTCATGGCGAACACACCGAGCTCATTGACCGCGCCAAACCGGTTTTTCACCGCACGAATTAAGCGAAAGCGCGAATCGGCCTCACCTTCAAAATACAGCACGCAATCGACCATGTGTTCGAGCACGCGCGGGCCAGCAAGCGCGCCCTCTTTGGTCACGTGACCAACCAAAAATAGCGCACAACCCGAGCGCTTGGCATAGCGCGTGAGCAAGGCCGCCGATTCGCGAATTTGCGAGACGCCACCGGGCGCCGAGGTCAGGCTGTCGGTATAAAGCGTTTGAATGGAGTCCACCACCAAGATGCGCGGGCGCTCTTGCTCTGCGGTGGCGATGATGGTTTCGACTTGCGTCTCGGCCATCACGCGCAGTTTATTGAGCGGTAGTTCGAGGCGACGACCGCGCATGGCCACTTGCGATAATGACTCTTCGCCGGTGATGTACAACGCCGGCACCGTTTGCGCTAAGTGCGTGAGCGTTTGCAGCAAAATCGTTGATTTTCCGATGCCAGGGTCGCCGCCAATCAGCACCACCGAACCAGTCACTAGGCCACCGCCCAAGACGCGATCAAGTTCAGATAAACCGGTAGCAATTCGTGGCGCATCTTCGGTGGCAATGGCATCAAGCACGCTAACTTGCGCTGCCGTGCCGGCATAGCCCACAGCGCGTGCCGCGGCCTTGCTAACCACCGTGCGCTGCTGTTCGGCCATGGTGTTCCATTCGCCGCAGTCGGCGCACTGCCCTCCCCATTTGCTTGCCTCAGTACCGCAGGCACTGCAAACATAAACACTGCGCACTTTAGCCATGGACAGCCTCGGCATCAGCCATTGGCGCCTCGGCTAAATCAAGCGGTTGAGATGGGCGGCGCACTCGCGCAGTTAAGCGGCAAAATAACTCATAGCTAATGGTGCCAGCGGCACTGGCAACCTCATCCACAGGCAAGCCCTGCCCCCACAACACGACCTCATCGCCAACGCTTACTCTGTCGTCCACCTTCACGGTGATCATGTCCATCGACACGCGACCAACGAGCTCATAACGTTGGCCAGCAATGAGCACTGGCGTGCCTGTTGGGGCGTGACGCGGATAACCATCGCCATAGCCAATTGATACCACGGCAATGCGCGTGCTGCGCTCTGCCAGCCAACTCGCGCCATAACCAACGCGCTCGCCAGCAGGCACGGTAAAAACGCTGATCACGCGAGCACGCAATGTCATCACTGGGCGCAGATCAAACTCTGCCGCTGCGCGGTCAGCAAACGGCGAGCTGCCATAGAGCGCAATGCCTGGCCGCATCCACTCATCTGCCGCCTCAGGCCAAGCCAGGACGCCTGCGGAGTTAGCCAAGCTGCCTGCAACAGACGCGCCTTTTTCTGCAGATAAAGCCTGCTGTAGCGCACGAAAACGGCCCAACTGCTGATCGGTCATGGCCAGCACCGGCTCATCGGCGCAAGCAAAGTGAGCGGCGATGCCGAGTCGGTGTACACCAACGCAGTTACCTAATCGCCGCCAAGCCATCAGCGCTTGTGCTGGGCGAAAACCTAGGCGATTCATACCGGTGTTTATCTTTAGCCATACCGCTAAAGGCCGGCTCGACTCAGCGTTTTCAAACAAATCTAGCTGCTCAGGGCTATGCACGACTAAGGTTAAATACTGCGCACGCGCCACAGCTAGTTCGTCGACATTAAACACGCCCTGCATGACCGTGATATTGCCCTTAACACCCTGTGCTCGCAGTGCTAGCGCCTCGCTCATGCAGGCAACACCAAGACCATCGGCGTGGTCGGCTAATAGCGGCGCAAGCTGTGCAATGCCATGCCCATAGGCATCGGCCTTGACCATCGCTAACAATTTAGCTTCGGGCATGTGCTCACGCATGACTGTTAAGTTATGCAGCAGCGCCTGTGCATCCAGTGTTAGCCAGCATTCACGCATCACTAGTACTGCTCCGCTTCGCGATAATACTCCGGCGCCAAATCTTCAAAACGCGTGTATTTGCCCAAGAAGGCCAAGCGCAAGCTGCCAATGGGGCCGTTACGCTGCTTACCAATGATGATTTCAGCCGTACCTTTATCCGCCGACTCAGGGTTATAAACTTCGTCGCGATAAATAAACATTATGACGTCGGCGTCTTGCTCAATAGCACCAGACTCACGCAAATCTGACATCACAGGACGTTTGTTGGGGCGCTGCTCTAGCGAACGGTTGAGCTGCGATAACGCCACCACGGGACAGTCCATCTCTTTCGCCAAGGCTTTTAGCGAGCGTGAGATCTCCGAGATCTCGTTAACACGGTTGCTTTCTAGCCCCGGCACCCGCATCAGCTGCAAATAGTCGACCATGATCAGGCCAATGCCGCCATGCTCACGAGCCACACGCCGCGCGCGCGTACGCACATCATTCGGACTCAATGACGCCGAATCGTCGATCATCAGTTTCTGCTCAGCCAACATAGTGATGGTTGAGGTCAAGC
>CAXIBK010000119.1:0-6340 GCA_964022225.1 uncultured Paraperlucidibaca sp. | reverse complement strand
ATAAGGGTTCATCCGCCGGCTCAATATTGCTTGCCGCGCGTGATGGCTTACTCGTGCGTTGTGAGCTGGCAGTGTCGCGATCTTTGCGCAGCTGCAAGCTCACTTCACCCTTGAGTAATGGCCGACACTCTGGCGCCAAACGCAGAGTGCCGTAACCATCAGCGTCGACCAATAACAAGCCGTGCGCCAAGAGTTGACGATAGACACTGCGCCAAGCCTTCAAGCTCAAGTGCACGCCTTGGCCAAACACCGCCAGCTGCTCATGGCCATTGCTCAAGACACGATCAGAGCGCTTGCCGCTGAGCACTTCCACCGCATACTCCACGCCGTAGCGTTGGCCGGTGCGATACACCGCCGATAACGCCATGCGCGCAGGCTCTGTAGCATCCCATGTCGCTACTGGCTCCGAGCACACATCGCAGTGGCCGCAGGGCTCGGGCATATGCTCATCGAAATAGCGCAGCAATAATTGCCGGCGACACGCTGTGGTCTCACACAGCTGCAACATGGCATCAATGCGGCGACGCTCATGGCGCTTATGCTCTTCGCTGCCATTAGACTGCGCGAGCATTTGCTGATGCTTAATGACATCCTGCAGGCCGTAGAAGAGCGACACCGTTGAGGGCAGACCATCGCGGCCAGCACGACCAGTTTCTTGATAATAAGCCTCAAGACTTTTGGGCAGGTCTAAATGCGCGACAAAGCGCACATTGGGCTTATCGATGCCCATGCCAAAGGCAATAGTGGCGACGACAATAATGCCCTCTTCGCGCAGAAATCTGGTTTGGTTGGCCTCGCGTTCCGCGGGCGATAAACCAGCGTGATAGACCAGTGCCGGAAAGCCTTGCTTAACCAATGCCGCCGCCACACGCTCGGTTTTCGCTCGCGATAAGCAATAGACAATGCCAGCATCTTGCGGATGTTCTCGACGGATAAAATCGGTGAGCTGATCCATCGCATTTAAGCGCGGCAAAATGCGGTAATAGATATTCGGTCGGTCGAAGCTGCTTAAAAATACCGGCGCGTGGTCGAGCTTCAGCAAGCGGGCAATATCGGCGCGGGTACGCAGATCGGCGGTGGCCGTTAATGCCAAACGAGGCACATCGGGAAACTGCTCAGCGAGCACCGACAGGCCTAAATAATCGGCACGGAAATCGTGGCCCCACTGCGACACACAATGCGCTTCATCGATGGCAAATAAAGAGATAGGCACACGTGACAGCAGCGCTAAATTACGCGGCGTGACCATGCGCTCAGGTGCCATATAGAGCAAATCGAGAGAACCATCGAGCAGCTGCGTTTCAATTGCCCGTGCCTCATGCAAATCCAAGCTACTGCTCAAATACGCGGCGCGCACGCCAAGCTGCAGCAAGGTCGCCACTTGGTCTTGCATCAGCGAGATGAGTGGCGAGATGACGATCGCCGTGCCACTGCGCATCAGGGCTGGCACTTGGTAACACAGCGACTTGCCACCGCCAGTGGGCATTAGCACCAGGGCATCGCCGCCATTGGCTACCGTATCGACAACATCGGCTTGGCGGCCACGGAAATCGCTATAGCCCCAAACTTGGCGTAAAACCTCTCGGGCGCGATCTTTACTGGCCGACATCATGCCGCTCTCGTACAATGCAGGGACATTTTGGAGCGCCGCTTATGCACGAACAATACGCGTTGTCCGAGTCCACTCTGCTGGCTCTGGAAACTTTTCTCGATGGCGACGCCAACCCCAATGGCCCCGACTTCGCTGGCATGCACGGCTTTCTCACCGGCCTCACCGTGGGCCCGCGTGGCAAGCTCGACGAAGAAGCCATGCTCGCCTGCTTCGATGACGAGGCGCCGCTGCCTAACGCACAAGCTAGCGCCGACCTCTACAGCGACCTGCAAGCCTGGCAAAAAAGCATTCACGCCGCGCTCTATCATGGTGTGCGCTTGGTGCTGCCCTGCCCGTTGCATGCCGAGCCCAACGACGACACGCCGCTCAACAGCTGGTGTGCTGGCTTCATGGAAGCGCTGTTTTTGGACGAAGACGACTGGTATCGCATCGACGAAGATGAGATCGCCGACATGACTTTGCCCATGCTGGTGCTCTCGGATTTGATCGAAGATCCTGATCTGATGCCACTGCGCCGCGACCGCAAAATGCTCGCCGGCATGACCAGCGAGATCCCCGAACTCATCACCTCGATTTACCTGCACTTCCACGCACCCGAAGGGCATTAAGACTTGCCTAAGCGTTTTGTCGCCAGCGCCAATTGCGTACGGCGCTCGGCAAAACGCTTACGCTGATCATCGCTCAAACTATCGTGGCAATGTGCACAGCTGATGCCGTACTCATACAACGGCGATGCTAAGTCGGCTGGCATCAAAGCCCGGCGGCAGCCGTAGCACAACGTCGCCTCGCCCTGCTCCAGACCATGTTTTACTGCCACGCGCTCATCGAAGACAAAACATTCGCCCTGCCACAGACTTTCTTCGGCTGGCACTTCCTCTAAATATTTCAAAATGCCGCCTTGTAGGTGATAGACCTCGTTGAAGCCATGCTGGCGCATATAGCTCGAGGCTTTTTCACAGCGGATACCACCGGTGCAAAACATCGCCACCCGAGTGTGCTTTTCAGGATCAAGCTGGCTGGCAACGTATTCGGGAAAATCGCTGAAATGCGCGGTTTTTGGGTCTACCGCGCCGGCAAACGTGCCAATCGCCACTTCGTAATCATTGCGCGTATCGATCACCAGCACCGATGGGTCGCTAATCAGCGCATTCCATTCCTGCGGTTTCACGTAGGTGCCAACCACGGCGGTCGGGTCAACTGGCTTGCCCAAGGTAACGATTTCACGCTTGAGCTTAATTTTCAAACGCAAAAAGGGATGACGATCAGCAAACGATTCTTTGTGCTCTAAATCGGTAAAACGGCTGTCACTGCGCAGGCGCGCGAGCAAGGCATCGATGGCCGAGCGCGTGCCCGACACGGTGCCATTGATGCCCTCATGCGCAAGCAATAAAGTGCCGCGAATGCCTAAGTCGGTGCAAAACGCCGTGAGTGGCGCTTTGTGCTCGGCAAACTCTGGCCAATCGGCAAAATGATAAAGCGCCGCCACCACCACCGGCTCATCGGCAGCTTGGCGCGCTTGAATCCATGCTTCGCTCATTGGCTACCTCCACGGCAAGCTGGGCTTTCTGGCGCAGCACCAACTGCTGCCCACTCCTCAGGTGTGTACAAATGCAGCGCCAAGGCATGCAAACCCGTGTCGCGCTCAGCCGCCGTTGCGGCATAAATTTGCTGATGCCTTGCCACCGCACGCTGGCCTTGAAAGGCCTCACTTACCGCGATCAGTTTGTAATGCGTTTCAGTGCCAGGACCACCGTGATTATGCGACTCGTTAAGCACTTCAATGTGACTAGGCTGAATGGCCTGTGTGACCGCCGCAATAATGCGTTGCTCACGACTTAGCGAAGCCGCAAACGAAGCTGTAGATGGTGAAACAGAGGACATAACAAGACTCCAAAACCAGTCTGCCAAAGCTTAAGACTATGGCTAATGTTTCTATTATAGAGCCTGAAACCCAGCCCCGCTTGCTCAGGGTCAAGATTGCAGCAAATCATTTAGTTTTATTACATCATTTGCATAGATGAAATTTTATGCGTAATATACATCTACGTTAATTAACCCATGAGTAAAGTCATGAGCACCTATAGCTTAAGCGCCGAACGACGCGCCGAACTCAACCAAAAATCGAACTGGCGCGGCACACTAGAAGTCACCAAAGATTGGTCTTTGGTCATCATAGGTTTCGCCATCAGCCTCGCTTGGCCGCACCCACTAAGCTATGTGCTCAGTGTATTTTTGCTAGCCAGCGCCATGGCCGGCTTTGCCATCCTGCAGCATGAAACCGCGCATCGCTCACTATTCGCCACGCCATCACTCAACGAATGGATTGGCGAGTACCTAGCCGCCCTGCCCATTTTACAAAGCATGCCCGGCTACCGCGCTTATCACATGGCACATCACCGCCTCGCCGGCACCATGGAGGATCCCGATCGCATCATGACCGAAGCCTATCCGGTCAGCCCCGGCAGTCTGAGACGCAAACTTTGGCGCGACATCAGTGGCCAAACTGGCATCAAATCCATCATCGGCTTAATGGGCATGTACGCGGGCTATTGGAAATATGAGCTCACCGGCAAGGTAGAGCGTCTGCTGCCTGCGCCACAAGGCATCACGGGCTATGTGAAAACATTCATCGCAAACAATGGCCACATCGCCATGGCTTGGCAGTTCGCTATTTGGGGCGTGCTTTATGCGCTCGGTAATGGCTGGCTCTACGGCCTCTGGGCCATCGCCTTCGTCTTTGTACTGCCAACCTGCATGCGCATACGCCAAATTGCCGATCACGCCGTAGTCGCAGACCCACTGAGCAAAAATCCGCTCCTGCACGCGCGCACCACCTCGGCGAATTGGTTCGAAAAGTTGTTATTTGCGCCGCACTACGAGCATTACCACCTAGAGCATCACTTCATGCCAACAGCACCTTGCTGGCAACTGCCTAAGTTACATGCGGAATTGAAAGCCGCTGGCGTAATTCCAGAACAGAACCAAGCCAGCAGCTTATTGAATGTGCTACGCCGCGCAACGTCGTAAGACTTAAAGCGCCTCAACCACTAGCGTATTGCCCTGCACGGCCGTCACCCGAATGCGCGTGCCGGCAGGCAGGTCTGGGCCACTGAGTGACCAATAGCTATCATCCATGGCCACTCGCCCTCGACCTTGCACGATCGCTTCGGTCAGCACCAACTCGCGACCAATCCAGCGCTTAGCGCCGCTGTTGAGACCATTTGATGCCACCACCGCCCGCGCCGCACGGCGTTTTGCCCAGCCATAGCAAAGCAGCACCGACAAGGCCGAAAACATTGTTGCCTGAAAGCGCCAGTCAGCCATGCCTAAATGTGCTGCCACGGCCGTTAAACCACCAGCAATCGCTAACATCAGCAAAAACAGCGAGCCTGACAGCAACTCGCTGAGTGCCAATACCAGAGCAATAATCCACCACCCTGTGGCTGTCATGGCTTAGGCCTTATCGTCGCGCACGGCTTTCAACAGCTCGGCCATACCGCCAACGCTACCCACCAACTGCGTGGCCTCGATCGGCATCATGATGACTTTCGAGTTGGTCGACGCAGCCACTTCACCAAAGGCAGTAACGTATTTTTGTGCGATGAAGTAGTTCAAGGCTTGGATATTGCCCTTGCCAATCGCTTCCGATACAGCCGCCGTGGCATTGGCTTCGGCCTGCGCTTCACGCTCACGCGCTTCGGCTTCCAAGAAGGCGGCTTCACGTGCACCCTCAGCTTTCAAAATCTGGCCTTGCTTCTCGCCTTCAGCTTCCAAAATCTCCGCTTGGCGGCGACCTTCAGCTTCTAAAATCGACGCGCGCTTCATACGCTCAGCTTTCATTTGCGACGCCATGGCATCGACCAAATCGTGTGGCGGCGTGATGTCTTTAATTTCCACGCGGGTAATTTTAATACCCCATGGACCTGTGGCCTGGTCAATTGCGGCCAGCAAACGTCCGTTAATTTGATCACGCTGCGAGAGCATTTCGTCGAGGTCTAGCGAACCAATCACGGTACGCATATTGGTCATCGCCAAGTTTTGAATGGCATAGCCCAAACCCTGCACTTCATAGGCCGCGCGTGGGGTATCGATGACTTGGTAAAAGCAGACCGCATCGATACGCACCATGGCGTTGTCGCGCGAAATCACTTCTTGCGCCGGAATATCCAGCACCTGCTCCATGACGCTGAGTTTGCGACCGATTTGATCAAAAAACGGCATGATGAAATGCAGGCCCGGGCTTAGGGTGGTGGTGAAACGACCAAAGCGCTCAACCGTCCACTCATAGCCTTGGGGCACGGTTTTCACACTCATTAAAACAACGAGTACGGCCAGTGCAACTAAGACCATCAAGAAAATAGGTAACATATCCAGCTCCAGGTAGTGCGCCGGCAGAGGCTCTGCACGACGACTTGAATCCAACGCGACTTAAGCCGAAGTAGCTGCTTCTTTGATAAGCGGTGCTAGTTCGCCTTTTTGAACCATGTCCATGACGATATCGCAGCCGCCAATCAGCTCACCTTTCACCCACAGCTGTGGGAAGGTTGGCCAGTTGGCGATTTTTGGCAACGTGGCACGGATCTCAGGATTTTCCAAAATATTGACGTAGGCGAATGGTTCGCCAACCTGCACTAAGGCCTCGACCGTGCGAGCAGAAAAACCGCATTGCGGAAATTGTGGAGTGCCTTTCATAAACAACAATACGGCGTTGTCGGCGATTTGTTTCTT
>CAXIBK010000118.1:0-6358 GCA_964022225.1 uncultured Paraperlucidibaca sp. | reverse complement strand
GTGTTACCTCCACCGCAAGCACTAAGCAAAATGGCAGCTGCAATTGAGGTAGGCGCAAGGAGATTTCTAAGCATGGTGCTGTCACCTGTAATTAAGATGACAGCACCATGCCGTACAAAAATGACAACTGAATGAATCGGTCATCAATTAACGATGTAGATCACCAGCACGCTCAGGCTGATACAGCACCTCTTCAATACGCACTTTCAATACACCGGCACCAGGTTTTGGCCATTCAATTTCGTCACCTTGCGATAAGCCCAGAAGGGCGCTCCCTACAGGTGCAAAAACTGAGATCGTATGACCACTGCTATCGGCATTTTTTGGATACACCAAGGTTAGGGTGAATTCCTCATTAGACCCATCAACCTTAAAGCGAACAGTCGAATTCATGGTCACCACGGTGGGTGGCATGTCTTCAGGATCGACAATATCGGCGCGACCTAGCTCAGACTCCAGCGCATTACGACCAGGAAAGCTCTTGGCATCAGGCGAAGCCAATAAGGCATCTAAGCGATCGGCATCGAGTGAAGACACAATCAAACTTGGTTTAGTAGTCACAGCGCACACTCCTGTATAAAAATACAACAATCGAAAAAAAGGCCCGCATCTGCAGGCCTTTTTTAACTGCGGATTTTGTTTATTGAGTCACCGGAATTTTACCGATTTTGGCTTGCCAGATTTTCGGTGCGGTCTCATGCACCGAATTACCTTGCACATCCACGGCAACACTTACTGGCATATCTTCGACTACAAATTCGTAAATCGCCTCCATACCAAGATCCTCAAAAGCCACTACTCGCGAATGTCGAATGGCTTTAGATACTAAATACGCAGCACCGCCCACAGCCATCAAATACGCTGCTTTATGCTTTTTAATAGCGGCGATACCAGAGGCGCCGCGCTCTGCCTTACCGATCATGCCGTAGAGACCTGTCTCAGCCAACACAGTGTCGGTAAACTTATCCATGCGCGTGGCCGTGGTTGGGCCTGCAGGTCCAACCACTTCATCACGCACAGGATCAACCGGGCCCACGTAGTAGATAAATTTGCCTTTCAAATCGATAGGTAATTTCTCACCTTTGGCAAACATATCCACCATACGCTTATGTGCTGCATCCCGGCCCGTGTACATGGTGCCCGAAAGCAATAAGGTATCGCCTGGCTGCCACTGAGCAATCTCTTCTGGGGTCACCGTATCCAAGTTAACGCGCTTAGACTTTGAGGCGTCAAACGTTAGCTTGGGCCAGTCCTCCAGTTTTGGTACCGGCATCTCGGCAGTACCACTGCCATCGAGCACAAAATGCACATGGCGCGTGGCCGCACAGTTTGGAATCATTGCCACCGGCAGTGAAGCCGCATGCGTTGGATAATCCAAAATTTTAATATCTAACACCGTAGTCAAACCGCCCAAGCCTTGCGCACCAATGCCTAAGGCGTTGACCTTTTCAAACAGCTCTAAGCGCAATTCTTCAACGCGATTTTGCGGGCCACGGGCAATCAGCTCATGAATATCAATCGGATCCATCAGCGACTCTTTCGCCAACAGTGCCGCTTTCTCGGCCGTACCACCAATACCGATGCCTAGCATGCCCGGTGGGCACCAGCCAGCGCCCATTGTGGGCACCGTTTTCAACACCCAATCGACAATCGAATCCGATGGATTGAGCATGGCCATTTTTGATTTGTTTTCCGAGCCGCCGCCTTTTGCTGCCACGGTAATATCGAGCTTGTCGCCAGGCACAACGCTGTAATGGATCACTGCTGGCGTGTTGTCTTTGGTGTTTTGACGTTTGCCCGCTGGGTCGCGCAAAATCGAGGCACGCAAAACGTTATCGGGATTTAAATACGCGCGGCGAACACCTTCGTTAATAGCGTCATCGAGGCTTAAGCCGCCGAGATCCCAGCGCACTTCCATACCGACTTTCACAAAAATGGTTACGATGCCGGTGTCTTGGCAAATAGGCCGATGGCCCTCAGCGCAGAGACGCGAGTTAATCAAAATTTGCGCCATAGCGTCTTTCGCCGCTTGGCTTTCTTCACGCTCATAGGCCGCGCTCACCGCCTGAATAAAATCCAGCGGGTGGTAATACGAGATAAATTGCAGAGCATCGGCGACGCTTTGAATCAGGTCGTCGTGTTTAATCACGGTCATGCGCAAACTCCAATTCGAGTATGAGGGCAATAAAATGGCTAAGGCGCGCTTAGCCAGTAAAAATGTGCAGCTATGATACCTCAACCACGAGCAGCTGGCCGAGAGGCTGTGTTAGCGATTCGTCCATTGTTTTTTCCACTGGGGCAATGATCGCTTGCACGCTCGCCAGCCACGGCTCCGATGGATAACTGGCGAAATCTGCGGCCAATGGCATTTGCCATGGTAACTGCTTGAGCAAATCTAAAAGGTTGATGTCGGACAAATCGCGCGCCAGCACCAAGTCGCCTTCACGCGTGGTTCGTGCCAATTTATGTTGATCCAACAGCTTAGCGAAGCTAGACCAGTCGGCTTGATGCTGCCGGCCAACCACTCGCATCACTTCAACCTCTTTCACGCCCTCGCCGTTGCGATGACGGCCATGCAACAAAGCCAATACACTGAGCATGGTCAACACAGGATGACGCTGACCCTCACTAAAGGTTTCTTGCAAGGCAACACCGCGCGACAACTCCACGCCATAAAGGATGATCATCCACGAGATATAGATCCACAGTAGAAATACGGGGAAAGCCGCAAATGCGCCATACACCAGCTGATACGAGCTGAAACTAGTGATAAATAAGCCAAAACCTTTTTTCGCCAACTCAAACAATACCGCTGCGGCAAAGCCGCTAATAATGCCGGCACGCCACGGCACTCGGCAGTTCGGCACAGTTGTGTAAAGCAGCGTGAATCCGAGTGTGGTGAAAAGCACCGGTATTAAGCCAACGCCAGGCAGTACCGTGCTCACCACGCCAGCCGTGTCGCTAAATACTTTCAGCGACATTAAGTATGACGACAGGATAAAACCCGCGCCCAATAGAAATGGCCCAAGGCTCAACACCGCCCAATAACGCAAAAATGCCACTAGGCCATTGCGAGCCGATTGCACTTGCCAAATTTCATTAAAGGCCTTCTCAATAGTCACCAACATCATCACAGCCGTAACAAAAAGCATGATGATGCCGACAATGGTGAGTTGGCCGGCCTGCTGCGAGAAGCTAGTGAGCTGGTCGCGTACAACGGCACCAGAGGTTGGCACCAAATTATCGAAAATAAAGCCCTGAATATCGCCGCTAACATGCTGTAAAGACGGAATGGCGGCGAGCGCAGTGAACACCACAGTCATCATTGGCACCACGGCAAACAACGTGGTGAAGGTCAACGCCGCTGCGTGACGACGACAGTCGTCCTGCAGAAAATGCTCAAATGTTGAGCGTAAAATCGACGCCATTTGCTTTAGTCGCTGTGTCATTAGTCTTGTTATGTCCTATCTCGGGCGGCATCGGCTAGTATTCCCTGACCCGCTCTTGCTGTCGAGGCACGCATGTCCAATCCCTATATCTTAGTTTTGTATTACAGCCGACATGGCGCCACTCGCGAGCTGGCCAAGCTTATTGCGCGTGGTGTCGAAAGTGCCGGAATGGAAGCGCGCCTTCGCACCGTGCCCAGCGTATCAACCGACTGTGAAGCGGTAGCATCCGACATCCCAGAAAGCGGCGACCTATATGCTGATCTCGATGATTTGGCCGGTTGCGCAGGCCTCATTGTTGGCAGTCCAACCCGCTTTGGCAATATGGCCTCAGCGATGAAATATTTCTTCGATGGCACCACAGCGCTCTGGCTCAATGGCGCGCTAATCGATAAGCCAGCAGCCGTGTTTACCTCCACCGGGTCTCTGCATGGTGGCCAAGAAAGTACGCTGTTGTCGATGATGTTGCCGCTGATGCATCACGGCATGGTGATGGTTGGCTTGCCCTACGCTGAACCCGCGCTACTGGCGACCGAAAGTGGCGGCACGCCCTATGGTGCCTCGCATTGGGCTGGTGGCGATGGCAAGCGCACCGTCACTACGCATGAAGCTAGCTTGGCTCAGGCTCTAGGCAAACGCGTAGCGCGCTGGGCTCATGCCGGATCGGCCTTGCGCTAAATAGTCGCGTATTTGAGACAAAATCTACGGCAGAAAGCCTTCACCTAATTTCGCAATACTGACTTGGACACAATTATGGCTAAACCCAACCCCGATCTACTGCTCAGCGCTGCCGAGCGCGCCGCCATGGCCGATGTCGCCGAAAACCGCCTAAATTGGTGCCGCGGACTCTACGTTTTGCTACTGATTTGGATACCCCTAAGCGGTGCCATAACTGCTCCGAACAATGTGTCGGCCTTAACCGTGGCGCTGGTCTACACAGCCGCCAGCATTCCACTGCTATTTTTCATCGGTACCATGCGCCGTGGCGATGCTCGAAAAATGGTTTGGCTAGGCTTCGTATTGCTGTTTTACGCTACCTTTGCATCTATCGATATTTTTCGCCCAGGCCTTGATGGCCAAATGGCAATGGCCAAATTAGCTATCGAAATGAGCTTATTCGTCATTAGCTTGCGCTATGTAAAGGCCAAGCGCGCCAGCCAAGGTGGCGAGTTTTAAGCAGCGTTCATGCACTCGCGTATCAGCGGGATGGTCAGTGGCCTTTTTTGCTGCAGCGCAAATTTATCAAGCTGCTCAATCAGCGCCCAAAACTGACCTAGGCGGCGCGGGCCGCGACTCAGCAAATAAGCAACGGTGTCGTCGCCCAAATTCCACGAGCGGCGCGCACCGGCAACCGCTAGCAATTCACTGCGCACCTCATCACTACAGGCCGGCAAAGCGTAAACGCTGGATGCCGCCATGCGTGAACGCAAGTCGGCCAGTCCTAAAGGTAGGTCAGCCGGCGGTTGCGCACCGGTCACTAACAAGCGCCCGCCAGCGGCTTTCATACGATTGTAGAAATGAAATACCGCTTCCTGCCATTCTGGCCATTGCCGCAAGGCATCGATGTCATCGAGCACGACCAAAGGGCACTGCTCCAGACCATCGAGCATTTCTATCGGCATAAATACTACTTGTTTGAGCGGCAACATCACTGCGTGCGACGCGTTGGATTGACTGGCCATTAGTGCCGATAGCAGCAGAGAGCGCCCCGAGCCGGGCTCACCCCAGATATACACTTGCGAAAGCTGGTCTTGCATTAATTGCGACAGCGCCGACAGCACCGAGGCAAAAGCCAGCGGAGGAATATCTGCCAAACTTAAGTCATGACGGGCTTGCAATGGCAGCAATAACTGCTCCTGCGGCATGAATAAATCATCAGTCACGCGGTTGTTCTTCCAAAGTGCGTGTGCCTTGCCAGTACAGCTCACTATTCATGTACTTGCTGTGCGCATGCCGTAGCAGCACAACAATTATGGCGGCGATCGGCAGCGCTAAGAGCATGCCGACAAAGCCAAATAGTTGACCGCCAGCCATGATGGCAAAAATAACACCTACAGGCGGCAAGCCGATTTTGTCACCAACCAACCACGGCTGAAGCACCCAGCTTTCAACGATTTGGCCAATGCCAAAGACTAGCCAAACCATCAATACCGGTTCCCACTCATAACCAAATTGGAATAGCGCCACGATAGTGGCAGTGACAATGCCCAGACCAAAACCTACGTAAGGAATAATGCTCGCTAAGCCGGCAATTAGACCAATCACCATGGCTAACTTAATGCCCGCAAGCTGAAGGCCAACGCCATAAATTAGGCCCAGAGCCACCATCACCATTAGCTGTCCGCGTAAGAATGCGGCGAGCACGGTATCGCACTCCTGCACGACATTCACTAGCCATGGCTCATAGCGGCGCGGCAATAAATTGCGTGATTTGGTCACAATCGCTGACCAGTCTAAGAGCAGATAAAACGTCACTACTGGAATTAGTGCGACCAAACCAATGAATGCGGCCACGTGAAGGCCGGAACTAGCAATTTGCGAGATCACATCGGTCGTAGCGCCATCGCTAGACTGCCAAAGTTTAGCCATCCAAGTGGAGATGAGATCCATGTCTAAGCGGTTAATATTGATATTAAGTTTATCTTCCAACCACGGAATGCCGTGACGATTCATCCAGCGCAAGACCGAGGGAATGCGTGATTGCAGATAAGTCAGCTGCACCCAAAGCTTTGGTAATAGCAGCACCATGGCTAAAGTACCGGCTAAACATAGCGATATAAAAGCCGCCGACACGGCAGTGACGCGACGCCAGCCAAAACGCATCAAACGCTCAACAATGGGGTTGCCTAAGTAAGCAAATAAAGCCCCAACTAAAAATGGCATGAGGATAGGCTGCAAGGCATAAATCAGCC
>CAXIBK010000117.1:0-6402 GCA_964022225.1 uncultured Paraperlucidibaca sp. | reverse complement strand
ATGTCGGCTGCCCATCCGATCGCGTGCAGCAAGGCCGCATTGGTGCCTGCTTAATGGCAGAGCCTGCATTAGTGGCAGATGCATTAGCGACCATGCAAGCAGCCGTACGAGTGCCAGTGACCGTAAAGCACCGCATTGGCATCGATGGCTTAGAGCATTTCGATGACCTACTCAACTTTGTCGATACGGTAGCAAGCAAAGGCTGCACTCACTTCATCGTACACGCGCGCATTGCTATCTTGGCGGGCTTAAGTCCTAAGGAAAACCGTGAAGTACCACCACTGCGCTATGAAGATGTTTATCGCTTGAAGGCGCTACGACCAGCGCTGACTATCGAGATCAACGGTGGCATTAAAACGGTGGATGAGATTGCTCAGCACTGGCAGCATACCGATGGCGTGATGATCGGGCGTGAGGCCTATCAAAACCCCTATTTATTGGTTGAGGCGCAGCGTCTTTGGGGCGTCACTGAATTGCCATCACGTGGCGATATTATCCGTGCCTACGAGCCTTTTGTGGCGCGTGAGTTAGCCGATGGTGTCGCGCTAAAACAGATGACACGGCACATTTTGGGCCTATTTCATGGCCAGCCAGGCGGTCGTCGCTATCGCCAAATGTTGAGTAATTTAGCCCCAGATGCTGGGCTTAAGGCATTACACGCAGCCCTAGCTGCAACCGGAGAAGAATAAAATGGCAACACCGCTACAACAGCTAATGGCTTGTACCACCGTGGTCGCCGACACAGGCGATATCGATAGCATCATTCGCCTAAAACCTGTCGATGCTACTACCAACCCATCTCTAATTTTAAAAGCAGCTAGCACACAGCAATACGCTGAACTTATCGACCAAGCATTATCAACAGTGAAACCACTACCTACCTCAGCACAGTTGCCAGCCGCACTTGAGGCCGTATCAGTGGCGTTTGGCGCGGAAATTCTCAAGCATATACCCGGCGTGATTTCGACCGAAGTTGATGCGCGATATTCCTTTGATATTGCCGCCACACTAGCGCAGGCACGACGAGTCATTGCGCAATATCGCGCACTAGGCATTAGTCGAGACCGTGTGCTAGTGAAAATCGCCAGCACGTGGGAAGGAATATGCGCCGCGCGCCTGCTCGAGCAAGAAGGCATACGCTGTAACCTCACTTTGCTGTTTAGCTTCACACAAGCACAGGCCGCTGCAGAAGCTAAGGCCACGCTCATCTCGCCTTTTGTCGGGCGCATTTTAGATTGGTATGTCGCAAAAACTGGCGAGACATACACAAGCGAGACCGATCCCGGTGTGTGCTCAGTAAAATCGATTTATGAGTACTACAAAGCCGTTGGTCACGACACTATTGTGATGGGTGCGAGCTTCAGAAATACCGGCGAAATCCGTGCATTAGCGGGATGCGATAAGCTCACTATTGGCCCTGCTTTACTAGATGAATTGGCGAAAGAGTCTGAGCCTCTGACTGCGCAATTAACTGCAGAAAGCATAGTGCCGCGCCCTCGCCTAGCTGAACTGACTGAAGCTAATTTCCGCTGGCAGCTTAATCAAGACTCGATGGCGACAGAAAAGTTGGCAGAAGGCATACGTTTATTTGCAGCAGATTTAGAAAAACTAGAAGGCTTGTTGGCAGCGAAACTCGCTTAAGTGAAAGGCTAGACGCTGCTGTTCAATCGCGGCAGCGCTTCTCGCTTTCTAAGGCATCGACTAAGCTACGGAAAGCTTCTGTATTGGATTCGTTTAAGCTCATCAATGTGCGGTGAGCATCAATCACTTGCTGTGTCACCGCGTCTTCACTGATATCACCAATAATGGGTAATTCCTCAAGGCTGCTGCTTAAGGCCGATGAGGTGCGCAACATGCGAAAGACTTTATCAAAGCCCATGCTAAGCAAAATGCGTTCAATATCGGGGTTGATACAGAGTAAAACCGGACGACCTAAACCACGCTGCTTCAGTATCACGGCGATGCGAGCGAGCAAGCCTAAAGCGGTAGAGTCGATGGCTTCAGTAGTAGTGAGATCGATGAGTACGGCGCGAAGGCCCTCATCTTCTTTGATGCGCTGATCGACAAAGCTTTCCAGCGCGGTGCAGGTCGGCACACGCACATCGCCAACTAGCTTTAATACATAAGTGCCGCTTAATACGGCGTATTGCATCTTGCAGGCGTCCATGGTCACTCGTCGCGCGTAATCATCAGCAGCGCAATATCATCGGGCAGATCTTTAGCGGAAGGAAGACCTAAGCGCATATTTAAAGCCTCAAAATCATTTGTCGCAGCGGCTACATGTGCTTTCAGCAAAGCCTCTTTGCTGGGCAGATCACCGGTTGGCATGATCTCAAGGATACCATCTGAGAGCGCGACAATGGAGAATTGCGGCGCTAACTCAACGATATGTTCTTCAAAATGGGCATCGGCAAACAAGCCAAGCGGCAAACCATTGCCCAAGAGCGCTGTTACCTCACCACGCTGACACAAAAATGCCGGCGGATAATGCGCGCCTAAAGCGTATGTCAGGGTCTGCTTGTTGGTATCGATGACGCCGCAAAACACTGTCAGATGCTTGCCAGTCTCAAGTGCGCGTAGCTCTTCATTCATTGCATGCATCAGTTTCGCTGGGGACAATAAAGACACTTTCGTGCGCTTTTCAACGTGCCTCCGGATACGATTTGTCAGTGTCTTTAAAAACACCGTGACAAAGGCGCTGGAGGCGCCATGACCAGAAACATCCGCCAAATAAAATGCAGTACGGCCAGGGCCTAAGCTGAAATAATCGACGAAGTCACCCGACAAAAACAGGGATGGCAAAATGACGTGATTCAGCGTCAATCCATTGGTTTCATGTGGCGTTGGCGGCAGTAATTTGCTTTGTACTTGGCGCCCTGCGCGCTGATCATACTCGAGCAACTGCAAGCTGTTTTTCAAACGCTCATTGCTGTCTTCGAGTGCAGCACGGTAATGCTGGTTCTCTAGTCGTAGCTGACGTCGTTCAAGGGCGCGCTGCACCGATAAATGCATGATGTCTTGATTAAGCATGTACTTCATCAAGAAGTCGCTAGCGCCTTCCTGCAGGCTAGAAATTGCTTGGTCCAAAGAGGCTGATTCGGTGACTACAATCACTGCCGTTTCTGGCAGCTCATGCAGTAAAGCGCGCAGCAATTGCGAGCCATTGCTCAAACTTAGCGTTAGCTCACCTAAGATTAGCGAAGGTTGTATCTCGCGCGCTAAGGCAAAGCCTTCAATGTGCACACTATATCCATCGTGCTCTAGCCAATCTTTTAAGCGATGCGCCAATAAATCATCCGCATCGATAACCAGGATAGGCCCTGGCGGCACAAATTTCATTGCGCGGTGGGCTCGCTCTCGAAGTTATCATCTAAGAATGGGTCGGATGTTACGACACCATCGGCAATATCAAAGGCCCGAGTCTGTAAATAATAATCACGAATGAAGTTGTAGCGATGGCCTTCTACCAGCTTCTCCGCCTTCAGCAAATCAGCCCGAGTATCGACTAAGTTCAGCGCTAAGATGCCGTAAGCGACATCCGTATTTATATAGGCGCGTGGGTCAGCTGGAGCATCGCCGAATCGGCCAAAAAAATCACGAACAGTACTTGGGCCAAGCAAAGGCAACATTACGTAAGGTCCCTGCCCAACACCCCATACCGCCATGGTTTGGCCAAAATCTTCATCTGTGCGCGGCATACCCATCTTCGCGCCGATATCGAAAATGCCTGCGAGGCCTATCGTTGAGTTAAACATAAGACGTGACATGGTTGCCGCTGCCGCCGCTGGTTTACCTTGCAGTAGCTCGTTCACCAAGGTGATGGGCGACAATAAGTTTCTCAGGACGCGCGTAATGCCATCATCTACCGGTTGTGGCGTGACCTTTTGATACGCTTTAGCCACTGGTTTGGCAACGTATTGATCGACCGTGTCATTGAAGCGATAAACACCACGGTTAAAACCTTCCCATGGGTCGGTATTATCGGCACTAGCTGCAATGGGCAGTAGCGAGGCAAAGCCAATAACGGCTAACAGCACACGTCCTGTATTTTTCATTAGATGAATCCCTCTAAGCAAAATTAGCAGCGACGAACTAACACGCTACCAATTGAATATCCCGCACCGAAAGAGCAAATAACGCCAATGTCACCACTTGCAAAATCGTCGCGATGACGATGGAACGCAATGATTGAGCCGGCAGAGCTGGTATTAGCAAACTCATCCAAAATCACCGGCGCATCATCGCGATTAAATTCGCGACCAAGTACACGCTTGGCGATCAACTCATTCATGCTGAGGTTGGCTTGGTGCAACCACAGGCGTTTCAGATCAGACACCGCTAAACCGCAATCGTTACTGTGCGAGATAATTTGCTCAGCTACCATCGGACAAACTTCTTTAAATACCTTGCGACCTTCTTGTTTAAATAATTTATCGCGGGTGTTTACGCCAGACTCATCACAGCGGTTTAAAAAGCCAAAATTATTCCGAATGGCTGATGAAAATTGCGTGTGTAAACGTGTGCCAATGATTTCAAATGCGTCAGTTGAAGTGCAAGTTTCTGCTAACTCCACAACGATCGCAGTAGCCACATCGCCAAAAATAAAATGGCAGTCACGGTCGCGCCACTCAAGGTGAGCCGAAGTAATTTCCGGACTAATCACTAGTACACATCGAGCAGAACCACCGCGAACGGCATCCGCCGCTGCTTGCAAACCAAAAGTAGCCGAAGAGCACGCTACGTTCATGTCATAGGCATAGCCGCCAGCGCCTAAAGCTTGCTGAATTTCAATGGCAACAGCAGGATAAGCGCGCTGCAAATTGGAGCACGCCACAATAATGCCATCGACATCGGCGGCGGTTTTACCAGCGCGCTTTAATGCATCGATGGCGGCAGCAACACCAATCTCGGCTTGAATGCCGATTTCGTCATTACTGCGCTCTGGGATAACTGGGAACATACGCTCAGGATCGATAACACCTGACTTATTCATGACATAACGCGATTTTATACCCGATGCTTTCTCAATAAACTCGCTGCTCGATGGCGCTAAGGCAGTCATTTCGCCGCTGGCGATTGCCGCCGCATTGGCTTCATTAAAGCGCTCAACATAGCTGTTAAAGGAAGCTACTAACTCGGCATTAGAAACCGACTCACTGGGCGTGAATAAGCCAGTTCCGCTGATTACTACTTTTTGCATAACGCCCCCAATCACCTGAAATGAAAAAACACGCCAAAACAAAATGACTATAAAAGTCCGCACGATGAGCCAGTGTATCGCAGCGCGCTCGTGCACACCAAGCCCGATGCGGCAAAATTGTCATCAGTCTGTCAGCTTAATGAGTTAGCGCTTGCCAGAGTTTAGACAGTCGCTTCGCTGACACGGGCTCAGCTGTTCTCATTGGCTGTGCAAAGAGTGAAATTCGATACTCCTCGAGTAACCAGCGATACTCATCTAGCGCAGTTACATCACCATCGCGCTCTTTAGTGCGCTGAACTAGCAAAACCCATTGCTGCCAAAGCGCTTGTAGCTCGTTGCTGGCAAGCTCATCACGGCTAATATTGTGTGGCAATTTTTCTAGCCTTACACATGCTGCCTGTAGGTAGCGTACGTAATGGCGCCAGCGTGGTAACGGATACTGCATCATAAAATTCGCCAGATCTAATGCCTCAAGTTGGCCGCGCACATCACTTAACGACACGCCATAAACCGGCTGAGTGAAGCTATCCATAGCTCGATTGATTTGATGCGCTTTGCTAAAAATATCGTTGAGCACTGGCAGTTGTTCTAGCGCTGCCGGCACTAGCAAAGCTCTTAAGCGTTTGAGCTCATCCTGGAAGGTTTCATTTGTGCGCGGCATGGTAGGCGTTTGCGCTAACAAGTGGCGAATGACACTAAGCGTAAATTGCTGCTCGAGCGCTGCCTGCGGCAACCATCGCGCCGATTGCAACAACAAACCCGCAGATTTTTTCAATGCGGAGGCGATAGTTTTTTGTTCGCCGGCACAGGCTAGACGCATCAGCTCAGCAACACCGATCTCATGCGCTTGCTGCGCTAATGCGGCGTTAGCCATTAGTTTTAGCGCCAAACCTTGCGTCCCTAGCTGCAAGGTCGGAAATGCGCGTGCGGGCAAACCATCAACATCAGTGTCGATAGCATCGGGCAAATCCGGAAAGCTCCAACTAGTAATGCCTGAGCGTTCCCATTGTTGCCGAGTTTCAGGCGCACTACCGGTAGCTGCTTCAGGCTGGCTAGATAAGACTTTGCGAAGCTTTGTGATATCTCGAGCGGTAGCCAAGATTTGGCGGCTAGCGCCAATCACCGCCATATTGAACATAAAATGTGGTGCTAGCTCGACATCATCCCATACGGCACGCTCAATTATGACGCCGCGTTGGCGC
>CAXIBK010000116.1:0-6439 GCA_964022225.1 uncultured Paraperlucidibaca sp. | reverse complement strand
CCCGCTGATGTTGATGAGCCCATGCTGCTGCAAGCATTCTTCGATGGCATACAAGCCCTTAACGCCGATGGTCGCTTGCTGGCCTATCACGATCGTAGCGATGGTGGCCTCTGGGCAACTTTGGCGGAGATGGCCTTCGCCGGTCGTGTTGGTATTAATGTCGCCCTAGACGAGATAGCCGACGGTGACAGTGAGGCCGATGTTTTAGCCGCGTTGTTCAGTGAAGAGCTAGGCGCCGTTGTGCAAGTTCGTGCCAGCGATGTTGAGGCTGTGAAAGCGGCTTTCGTCAATACGCCTGTGGTCGGTCATGTGCATGTGCTCGGCGGCCTCAATGAGCGCGAAGAGTTGAGCATCAGCCTCAATGGTAATACGCGATTGAGCCTGCCACGCGCGCGCGCGCAGCAGTTATGGGCTGAGACTAGCTATCGCATGCAAGCACTACGCGATAACGCCGACTGCGCCGAAGAGGAATTCAAGGCCTTGACTGAGCCTGCACCCGGTCTATTTGCCAAGCTCAGCTTCGACATCAATGACGATATCGCCGCATCGTTTATTGCTAGCGGCATTCGTCCGCGCGTTGCGATATTGCGTGAGCAGGGCGTCAATGGCCAAACCGAGATGGCAGCGGCATTCCATCGCGCAGGTTTTACCGCCGTCGATGTGCATATGAGTGATCTCATCAGCCGTCGTGTGTCCTTGCAAGACTTCGTGGGCCTAGTTGCTTGCGGCGGCTTCTCGTATGGTGACGTGCTTGGCGCTGGCGGAGGTTGGGCCAAATCCATCCTTTTCACCGAGCATGTGCGAGATGAGTTCGCAACCTTCTTTGCTCGTCCAGACACCTTTAGCTTGGGTGTGTGCAACGGCTGTCAAATGCTCTCGCAATTGAAGGCACTTATCCCTGGTGCAGAGTTGTGGCCAAGCTTTGCCCGCAACCGCAGTGAAGTGTTTGAAGCGCGCACGTGCTTGGTTGAAGTGCCGGAGTCGCCGTCGTTATTTTTAGCGGGAATGGCCGGCTCCACTATGCCCATCGCCGTGGCTCATGGCGAAGGCCGCGCGCATCACGACGCCAGCACGCTCGCAGCACTGGGCGAGCAAGGCTTAGTTGCCTTGGGTTGGGTCGATGGCTATGGTCGCCGCACACAACAGTACCCGCTCAACCCGAATGGTTCGCCACATGGCATTGCCGGCGTAACCAGCCGCGATGGCCGCGCCACTATCATGATGCCGCACCCCGAGCGCGTATTCCGCGCCGTGCAGCACAGCTGGCATCCACAAGAATGGCAAGAAGATGGTCCGTGGATGCGCATGTTCCGCAATGCCCGGCGTTTTATCGGATAACGCCTACTGCGCGGCGCAGGCTTGTCTGCGCCGCGGCAAAATGCGAGTAGACTCGGGCTTATGATGAGAACCCTTGCGCCGACGATGATTGAGACTTGTTGATGACTGAGCGAACGGACGCGCCGATTTTGCTGCGACTGGCCTACCAAGCCATGCTCAAGGCTGGGCTGCCGGTCGAGGCCATCTTGCTGCAAGCTAAAGTCTCGCCAAACTGGCTTGATGTCGAATCGCCTGAGCGTACGCCATTTGCAGGCCAAACCATGTTCTGGCGCGCACTTGAAGATATCTCTGGCGATCCGCATATCGGCCTGCACTTGGGCGAACATTTACCAGTCTATCGTGGCCAAGTACTCGAATACCTGATTTCATCCAGCCCTACTTTTGGTGAAGGCTTGCACCGCGCCTTGGCGTATCAGCGCCTATTAAGCGACGCCATCACCTCACGCTTAGTCATCGATGGCAATCAGTGCTATCTCGCCGACATTGCCGACGCAACTGGCATGCGCCACTTCGCGGAAGCCTTGGTGATGGGCGTGATCCGCTTTTTTGGCTCACTCACCGATGGCCACTTTCAGCCACTCGCCGTGCATTTCACGCATGTGGAGGGCGCACCACCAGATGAATACGAACGCGTCTACGGTTGCCCAGTAACACTAGGTTGTAGTGAGAATCGTATCTATTTTGATATGCGTGTGTTGGATCATCAGGTCTGGCATGCCGAGCCCAGCTTGCTGCGTCTGCATGAAAAAATGGCTAACGAAAAGCTCGCTGAGCTCGAACGTTTGGATTTGGTAGAGGCAGTCAAGCGCGCGATTGGTGAGATGCTGGAGTCTGGCGAGACCACTTTAGAAGCAGTAGCGCAGCGCATCGGTATGCCGGCGCGGCGCTTACGGACTGAGTTGGAGGATGCGGGCACGAGTTTTAATCATGTGTTGGCAGACTATCGCTCACGCCTAGCGCGGCGCTTATTGGCGCGCACCGATGAGAGTATTGAACAGATCGTGTATTTGACGGGATTTGCTGAGCCGAGCACGTTTTATCGGGCGTTTAAGCGCTGGACTCAGGAAACTCCGATCGAGTATCGCAAACGTAAGCAGCTTGAGGCTTAGGCTGGTTGGCGCTGGTGAAGATAGTGGCGGTGCTACGGCTGTGCCTATTCACACCGCCACTATCTTCACCAGCGCCAACTGAGTCGTCAGCAATAGAGCCTCTCGCGAATAGGCGAAGCCGTAGCGAGAGGCTCTATTGCTGACGGCTTTTCTCAATGGACTCTGAGGCTAAGAGCTCACGGACTACCAGAGGACTGCTTCGAAGAACATGAAAATATACTGCAATAAAATAGTATGCCTAGCTCTGTTGGCGGTACTTCTTCAAGGCTGCGCTGGGGTAAGGCTAAGTTATAAATCGTTGCTGAAAAGCCCTGACGCAGAACTATCTTTGCAAATAAAGGTCGGTGAAGTCGCTGAGGTTTTAGCAATAGGTAATGGCTTTCCGGGCTGGTGGGGTTACTACCCTTGGATGACCAGTGCCTCGCCAGATATAGCCAGTATCGAGTGCGAGAACACAAGAAGCTTCATCCCATTCCGTGAGCCTGGAGTCTTATTTGGCGGCACCGTTTGTAGGCTAGTTGCCCATCAAAAAGGCGATGCCACACTCTATTTTGGCAATAAATATTATTTGGGCGAAGATGCTCATGAGCTAAAAATAGCGGTAGTTGTAGAGAATGAGTAGCGCTGACAGCTCGTTTGCTCGCCTTAACGTGAAAGTAGTTCCAGGCGCCTCGAAGTCTGAAGTATCTGGATGGCTAGGGGATTCGCTGAAAATTCGTGTGGCTGCTCAGCCCGAGAAAGGGAAGGCGAACGCAGCAGTGGTACTTATACTAGCAACTAGTCTGGGTTTGCCTGAAAAAAGCGTTAGCGTTGTTTCTGGCAAGACAGCTCAGCATAAGGTTGTCGAGATTCAAGGCTTATCAAGTGAGCAAATCAGGCATAGATTGAATCATATGGGCTTCTAACTAACCTCTTAAGTTGAAAGACCTCTCCACTAAAGTACGATGTCACCAATAGGAAAGCCTTGGAGCCTTAAATGAGCAAACTGATCATGATCCTACTGTCTATTTTCTTGCCACCAGTAGCAGTATTTATAAAAGAGGGTATAGGTAAACATTTGATACTAAACATCATTTTGTGCTTACTCTTTGTCCTTCCTGGCGCTGTGCACGCGTTATGGGTAAACATGAGGTAGCCACAGGTGAGCGCAGAGCTTTATCAATACGGCAATGACGATAGCTCATATCAAGCTGCGGGTGGATTCACCGGCCTAACCACCTTAGTGAACGCGTTTTACGACTATATGGATAGCTTGCCTGAGGCTGCTGCTATCCGAAAAATGCATAGCGCCGACCTAACGCTGCCACGAAAGAAGCTCGCTTACTTTTTGTCAGGTTGGCTAGGCGGGCCAAGAATATACAACGAGCACTTCGGCAGCATTCATATCCCCGGCGCCCACGCACATTTCCCCATCGGCCATGCCGAAAGAGACGCTTGGATGCTATGTATGCAAAAGGCCGTAGCCGAGCAACCCTACGAAGAGTCATTCAAAGCCTACTTGCTAGCGCAGCTTCAATTTCCCGCCGAAAAGATCAGGCAAACCTGCAGTCACTTTCAACCCTAAGAAACCACACGGCCTAAGCAAATGTTTGCTTCAGAGGAGCCGCGCGAACTCAGAAAGCATGAGGGGTGTATGAGGACTGCGCTACGGCTTCACCTATTCGCGCCGACCTCATACACCCCTCATGCTGTTCTCAAATCATCGCCAAAAGCCTCAGCTGTCTGCGCTTTCCATCTGCGTTTGCAAATAGTTCTGTAGGCCAACTTTTTCGATCAAGCCTAGCTGCGTTTCCAGCCAATCCACATGATCCTCTTCGGAATCCAAAATATGCTGAAATAAATCGCGGCTAACGTAATCGCTAACGGTCTCGCAATACGCAATCGCATCGCGTAAATCAGGAATGGCTTTATATTCGAGCGCCAAATCTGACTTCAACATTTCCTCGGTATTTTCACCAATCATCAGCTTGCCAAGATCCTGCAAATTAGGCAGACCTTCCAAAAACAAAATACGCTTAATCAGCATATCGGCGTGCTTCATCTCATCGATAGACTCGTGATACTCATGCGCTGCGAGCTTTTTTAGGCCCCAGTCGTCATACATTCGTGAATGCAAAAAGTACTGGTTAATTGCCACCAGCTCATTGGCTAGTGTTTTGTTTAAATGAGCAATGACTTGCTTGTCGCCTTTCATGTGCGGCGCTCCTTATTGGCGTGTGGACGCTAGCAGTTTGGCCTCTGACGGCTACGCTTGGCAAGCTCATCTGCTGGTGCGGGAGCAGGCCGCAGCGTTTGATTATGCTGGCGAGCATGAGCGGGTTGGCAAAACTCACGCGCTAGTTCAGCGAATTGCGTCTGAAAAGCGGCCAATGTCCATTGTCCAAATATCGTGTGGCCACCTTCGTAAGCTTGTTGCTGATACTCCTCACGTGTAGTGACATAGCCCATGTATTCGTTGCAATACGTGCAGATGAGCACTTGCGCATAGCCTTGGCCCTGTAGATTTTCTTCGACACTCTTGAGTAGGCGTCGGCCGGCCGTGGTAGTGAATTCGCCGGGGCAGCAAACCAATGCCACAGTGCCGATGCGGATAATTTGCAGCGGCAAAACGGTTGGCACCATAGCGCTTTTATTTAGTGCACCAACCTTAGCTTGGCGATGCAGCTCGGCCAATAAAGGATCGACCACGCTCGCCACACCTAGACTTTTAAATGGTCGGCCCAAGGCCAGCTTTCGGCCCGCCTCGAAGACAATATCTTTCGCGCCATGAGCCTCGTAAAGCGCTTGATAATAAGCGCGGTCATTTGCCGAGAGACCAGAAAAGCGGCTCATACGCCAGCGACGCAATAGGCGCGAACCTTGGCGCAGTATGGCTGCGAGTGGTGCTGCTACGCCGGGGCCATCAACAGGAGTGCCTGCGACAAAAGCGACGCCGTGGCAGGGGTCGCCGGTGCGCGCATTTTCTACGCCGCCAGTCCATGCGGGATCGGCTGCGATATTGCTAAAATCGACATAGGTCAAAATGCCATCGAGCGAGCCTCCGAGCGGGCTGCCTGTGGTGGCCGCTAAGGCTAGGCTACTTTGGTATTCGCCATTGGTTTTTGCATAGGCGTATTCGTCGTTGCCTTGAATGTGGCGGCGAATGGCAAGATCGCTGGGGCCGTGATAGTGCGGAGAAACATCGCCAGCGGTGCTTTGTGCAAAAATAGCCACTGGAGCCTCCGCGCCGGCAGCGGCTAATACGGCTTCAGCGGCGCTGGCGGCATAGCCTTTATTGTCGCCGTCGTGTTTGTCTAGGTGGCTGCTAACGCAGGTGGCATGCACGCCAAATAAGCTGAGCAGGGCCTGCGTTTTGCCCTCACGAGCAAAGCGTAAAACCTGCATGCGCCGGTCTAATGCACGATGATTTTCACCAGCAATAAATTTCGCCACATCGGGATTTCGGTTCCACGCATCTAGCGATCGATTCCATGCCACCGGCACTTTCTCTTCAAACGTGGCATCGCCGATGCTGATTTCAGTCGGCGCTAAGCGCTGCCATGCGGCCACAATGGCGGCCTCGGCGGCACTGATGACAGCGGCTAGATGAGCGGGCTGGAAGCCGGGCGTGACCAAGTTATACATCGCGTCATGGCTACAGCCGCCAGGGCCGGAGTGGGTGTGAGTACAGGTGAGCACAAAGCGCTCATCGGCAAAGCTGTCGCCAATGGCCTCGCGCAAGCTGGCGGTCAGTGCACTGCGCATCGCCCATGTCACATAGCCTAAGTCTAGGCAGCAAAACACCACGAGCTGGCCGGCGTCGTCTTGAAGGCATAAGGCGCGAGCCCAGAGCGGCGTTTCAATACCGTGAGCACGATGGTGTGGTTGACCAAAACCGTGCATGGCGTAGCCGCGCGCTTCGATGGCAATACGCTCTTTTCCCCAACCAGCTTGAAACATCGAGTTCATCCTTTCAGTGTTGGCCATTGCGCAATAACTTTGTTGCCGCGCAC
>CAXIBK010000115.1:0-6445 GCA_964022225.1 uncultured Paraperlucidibaca sp. | reverse complement strand
TACTGATCACCGATAACAACACGTTTAATCAAATAATTCCGTGGCTGCTATTAGTCGCCACCCTACTCTTCGCTTTCGCACCCAAGCTCATGACTGGCCGCACTCAAGCCTCACCTCTTATCGCCCTTTCGACGCTTTTTGTGGTGACGATATACGGTGGTTACTTCAACGGCGGCTTGGGTATTTTGTTGTTAGCGGCGCTGAGCTTTCTTGGCCATAGCAATCTCAATGCCATGAATGGCGTCAAAAATTTGGTGTCGACCGTGCTCACGGCAATTGCTGTGATGATTTACGCTGCCGGTGGTGTCGTCGCATGGCCGCAAGCCTTCGTCATGATGCTCGCCGCAATCGCCGGCGGTTATTGGGGTGCCAAAATAGCCAAACGCTTGCCAGCGCTGGTCTTACGCCGCGGCATCATTGCTATTGGAGCGATCATGACAGCGCTATTTCTCGTTACGCTTTAAAGTCGCTCGCTTTAACTGGCACGCATTTTGTAAGCCCATACAACAGAAGGATGCTAATCAGCGCATCTAAGTGGTAGCAGCTTCTCTGCACCACCTGCTGTATCGAGGCAAAGCCAATGAAGCTACTACAAACATTTTCACTAAGCAGCCAGATACCCATAGCGATATCGCGGTCGCTAACTGCACTAGCTTTGGCACTATTACTCACGCCCAGCTTCTCAGTAGCTGCTCCAGCTCAGCGTTTAGAAGCTATTGGTGAGGCCGCTGTCGACTTTGTCCGTAGCAATCATCCTTGGCAGGGTTTAAATGTCAGCTTTGAGCAACCAACTCTCGATGAGCGCTTGAGCTTGAGTCCTTGCGAGGCGCCATTACAAGCCAGCATACCTATTGGTGGTCGCATCGCTAAGCGCACCAGTATTGCCGTTAAATGCCCAACCACTGCAGGTTGGACTATCCATGTATCCGTTATTGCCAATGCCGAAGCCTCGGTTTTAGTGGCTCGCCGTGCCATTGGTCGGCACGAACAAATTCACGCTAATGACGTCATGGAGGCCAGTCGCGACATCACCACCCTGCCCTATGGCTACTTAAGCAAGCTACCGGTTGGCGATGCCTTACAGGCTAAAACCGGTATTGCCCAAGGCGCAGTGATTACGCCAGGAATGACTCAAGCCGCAGATGTCATCAAACGCGGGGATATTGTCGCCATTGAATTAAGTGATACGCGCATGGCGATCAGTATGCGAGGTGTGGCACTCGCTGATGCCGCTGTCGGTGAGTTAGTCGCGGTAAAAAACTCGCAATCTGGGCGCACCGTGCAAGGACAAGCTATGGCTAGCGGCAGAGTTAGAGTCCAATAATCAGAAACAGATGAAATAGTAGTTAAAGTTTTACGGCGGACAGTCGATATGAAGGCAGACCACCAATTTTGGAGGATCTGCCGCCATGGTAGACAAAATTAATTCAGCACCGACACACCGAGCTGAGCTCGCCCGTAACAATGCTAATAAACGCAGCGAGGCTGCGAGCGAAAGTCGTGCCACATCAGGTACTTCTGCCGCTCAAGCAAACGCTGAGGCAGCATCAGTAGAGAAGCCTGCAGGGACACAAAGTACCTCAGTTAGCTCGCTGATTGAACGCGCTAAAGCAGCTGCTGAGCATGTGCCAGAGGTAGATCGTCAAAAGGTTGACGACATCAAGCAGGCTATTGCTCGCGGCGAGTTTCAAGTAAACCCGAAAGCGGTGGCCCAAGCCTTCGTCTCGATGACGTTGAACGCCACACGCATGTGACTTAACTAAAGCATGAGGAAATCGCCATGTCTATCCGAGAACCAGCACTGTGGCTCAATGAGCTAAGCGAACTATCGGGTCGTTTCAAAGAGCTTTTGGAGCGTGAACTGGCGCATTTATCAAGTTGGCCGGTGCTTAATCTGCCAGACTTTGCTCAGGCGAAAACTCAGCTCAGCCGCAAACTCGAAGCACTCGAAAACGAACGCGTGCAATGGCTATCTAGTCAAGGCCAGAAAGAGCGCGGGCGAATGGCTATGCGCGAGGCACTGCACAAGCTGCCCAATGGCAGCCAACTGCTCAAGCTTTGGGAACACGCCATGGGCATCTTGCAGGCTTGCCAACCGCTCAATCAGCAAGCCGGCCTAAGCATCAATTTACTTGGTCAGCAAACACGCCGCAGTCTCGACATCCTCACCGGCAATGCCGCCCTTCCTGCCACCTATGGCAAACAAGGCCAGCAAACCGGTGGTTACTTAAGGGGTAGCCTCGGGCAGGCCTAAGCCCGCTTGAGGCCTAGCTCTGCGTGCGCATTGCGCCGAACCAAGCAGCCGTCGTTCTGCCTCCAGCCGCGCAGGCATCCGTTGTCACACCCGCTCAAGCCATTGGCGCAGTGCTGCGCGTTGAGGTATTAGCGCAGCTCGATTTGCTACGTTATAAGTTAAGAACACCAATTGGCGAACGCATTGCTGAAAGTCGCACTCCATTGAATGTGGGCGACAAACTGACGCTGCAAGTTGTTGGTGGCGATGATAAGCGTTTGCTTGTCGACAAAATGCCGACACCCGCTCAGCAAGCTAATACGCAATTAAAAACCTTTTTACCGAAACAGCTCGACGCCAGTCGATTGATGGCTTTGCTGCCGGCATTGGCCGCAAATGCTGAAGCGCCGGAAGGTGTGGCAAAGCTGCTTGAGCATTTACCGAAAGCCAGTCAGCTCATGCAGGCAGATACGCTACAGCAGGCCATTAAAAATAGCGGCTTGTTTTATGAGCGCGGCTTGGCGCAGGGCGTTTTGCCACCACCAGAAGATTTAAAACGCCAGATCCTTCAGCTCCGCGATGAACTCAAACAAAAACTAGCCGCTGATGCCAATACCCAAGCTACAACTGCCAGCACTTCACATGCTGCCGGTAAAGTTGAAGCACTTCAGCGTGCCACGCTGCCCAATGCCCTGCTAGAAATTTTGGCGCAATCATTGCCAAACTCTATTCTTCAGCTGCTAGGCCAAGAGCTCGATGGTGTGTTGGCGCGTATGGTCAGCCATCAATTACTCCATGCTGGCGATGAGCAAAAGCAGCATCAGCAATGGCTGATGGAGCTTCCTGTGCAAGATCGTGACGGCATCGATTTGCTGCAGATTCATATCAGTAAAGATCGGCGTCAGGCCTCGCAACAACAGCCAGGTTTTGCCTTATGGAAAGTGTCTTTGAGTCTGTCATTACCAGATAAAGGCGCAGTGATTGCCACGCTATCTCAGCAAGATGAGCGTGTACATGTAAGGTTTCATGCCGAACAAGCCGATACTCATGCGTGGATTAGTCAGCACTGCCCTGCGCTACGCCAACGCCTAATCGATTGCGGCCTTCAAGTCGGGCATGTGCAGGCACAACGCGGTCTGCCGCACGACGATACATTGCCTAAAGGTGCCCGTGGTTTGTTGCAGGAGCGCGCATGAACAAGAAGCCTGCACAAGCCATCGCCCTACATTACGATGGCCAGCGCGCGCCTCGCGTTACTGCCAAAGGTGAGGCCGAGGTTGCCGAGCGTATTGTCGCCTTGGCGCGAGAACATAATGTGCCTATCCACGAGGACATCGAACTCACCTCGCTACTTGCACGCGTGGACTTAGATGATGAAATTCCGCTATCGCTATTTGTCGCCATTGCTGAAGTGTTGGCGTTTACTTATCGCTTAAAAGGTAAAACGCCAGTCACTCAACCCAGAGTGAATAGCCGGCGTATTTTTGACCCCGATTAAGACGAATAATTGACGCCTATTTCGCCACTGGCACGTCATCTATTGTTGGCGTAGAAATCGAGGCATTCGCCGTATCATTTGCCGCTTTTGAATCTGTACGCACAGACGGAATCACGATGACAACTCGGCGATTACGATTTCGTCCCGCCACCGTGGCGTTATCAGCGACAGGACGATATTCACCAACACCGATAACGGCCAAGCGCCTTGGCTCTATGCCCTTCTCCATCAACAAATGCACAACACTGGCTGAGCGCGCTGCCGACAGCTCCCAGTTAGATGGAAACACCGTGGTATGAATCGGCATATTGTCGGTATGGCCTTCAACACGCACAGGATTGGGAAAATTTGTCAGCACAACGGCTAAGCGCTGCATGATGTGAATAGCCTGTGGTGAAAGCTCTGCCGTGCCACTAGCAAAGAGAATATCGGTTTGAATTTCAACCTCAATGCCCTGCGGCGTTGTGCGCACAACAATGACATTTTTATCAATCAAGTCAGCCATCGCTGCTCGAACTGCCGAGGCCATTTCTTCAACCTGCTGAGCCTTTGAATTAAGCCCCGCACCCTGACCACCATCCAGCAATGATCCACCAGGCCCCATGGCTTGCGGCCTAGTCAGTGATGGCGCCGTGGTCAACAGTTTGGCCATGGCGGCAACTTCGCCAACTTGCACTGGCTCCAATGATTTGGGCGGGCCATTAAAGGCCTCGGCCATTGAGGCAGCAGCCACTCGATACTTGCCTTCATTAACCGATGAAATGGCATACATCACCACAAAAAACGCGAGCAATAAGATGATCAAATCACCAAAGGGAATTGCCCAAGCCTCATGATTGACGTGATCTTCGTGCTTATGCTTTTTTGCCATCGTCTTTGCCTTTGGGTGCACCGTGAACGACGTAGCCTTGCAAACGGCTTTCAATATGACGTGGGTTTTCGCCCTGAGCGATCGACGATAGGCCTTCGATAAACATCATGCGCATCTTCGCCTGCTCTTTGACGTGGTACTTGAGCTTATTGCCGAAAGGTAAGAAAAATAAGTTGGCTGAGGCGATACCGTAGATTGTCGCGGTGAAAGCAGCGGCGATACCGGTGCCGAGTTTGCTGGGATCGGCCAAGTTGCCCATCACCGCCATCAAGCCCAATACAGCGCCAACGATACCTAGTGTCGGGGCGTAAATGCCCATAGATTCCCAAACTTTAGCGGCGGCAGTATCGAACTCTTCGCTAGACTCCAGCTCGACCTCTAAGATGCCGCGAATACTTTCCGGCTCACCGCCATCGACCAGCAGTTGTAAACCTTTACGGATGAACTCATCAGATTCGCCATCAACTTGCGACTCCAATCCCATTAAACCGTCTTTTCGGGCAATACGACTCCACTCAACAATCTTGACAATAAGTGCTTCTAAATCAGTCGCTGGTGGCTTAAATAACCAACCAAATATTTTTAAACCACGCTTAAACACTGGCGCCGGAGTTTGAACCATTACGGCAGCCACCGTTCCGACCAATACGATCATCGCTGCCGCGCCACCAAGCAATCCTTTGAGGCCAGCGCCTTTCAAAATTGCGCCTACCATAATTGCGGTAAACGCCATGACGATGCCAACTAGGGTCATGATATCCATGAACGTGCTTCCTCTTCTGCTGCGCCCTTAGGCCGCGACTTCAGTCCATTCGCCTAAGCGACTGCGCAGACGCAACACCGCCTGACTGTGAATTTGACTGACACGAGACTCACTAACTTCAAGCACCTCGCCAATCTCTTTTAAGTTCAAACCACGCTCGTAATACAGCGCTAACACCATTTTTTCACGCTCAGGCAAGCTATCTATTTGCTCAGCCAGCGCATCAGTAAAGCCAGCTTCCAATAAAGCGCCCAATGGCTTATCAATGCTGTCTTCAGAGTCCGGCGCATCAAAACCATCTTCACTGAGCTGATCTAAACTAAACACTTTCAGGCTGCCGGCATCTCGCAATAACTCGTGATACTCATCAAGGCCAATACCCATCTCGCTCGCAACCTCAGCACCGCTGGCCTCACGGCCTTTGCGGTGCTCAACACGTCGCATGGCCTGGCTCATATCACGCACGCGTTTAGTGAGCGTGCGTGGTGCCCAACCTTCGCGGCGGACTTGATCGAGCATGGCACCGCGTATGCGAATACTGGCAAAGGTCTCAAAACTCGCGCCTTTGTCATGCTCAAAATGGCTTGCGGCCTCAAGCAAGCCCATCATGCCGGCTTGAATTAAATCATCTGCCTCAACGCTGGCTGGCATGCGCCCCGCCATGTGATAGGCGATTTTTTTGACCAGGCCAGCGTGACGCATCACTAGCTCATCACGACTGCCCATGGCCACCGATTGATAGGTGACATGCGCATTCATTAGGCAACTCCTGCTAGATTCGGTACCCCAAGCAAGCGCTCAACGAAGAACTCGATATGCCCACGAGCCGTAGTTGGTGGCGCCCATTGATCAGCAACTGCTGCCAAGCGTTTAAAGGCTGCTGTGGCATCGGTGGCAGGATAAAGTTCGCTAACGGCTTTTTGACGGCTAACGGCTTTCTTCAAGAATTCGTCGCGTGGCACTGCACCGGCATAACGTAGATTCACATCGAGGAAGCGCTGAGCGACTTCATTGAGGCGGTTAAATACAGCGCGACCAGAGCGATCGCCACTAACCATATTGCTCAAGACATTAAAATTG
>CAXIBK010000114.1:0-6455 GCA_964022225.1 uncultured Paraperlucidibaca sp. | reverse complement strand
GGAGCAGGAGCGCGGCATTACCATTTTGGCGAAAAATACCGCCATCAAATGGACTGATTCACGCGACGGCCAAGAATATGCCATCAACATCGTAGACACCCCAGGTCACGCCGACTTCGGTGGCGAAGTTGAGCGCGTTTTGTCGATGGTCGATTCGGTCTGTCTTTTGGTTGACTCCGTTGATGGCCCAATGCCTCAAACACGCTTTGTGACCATGAAAGCCTTTGCTCGCGGCCTCAAGCCCATCGTTGTTTTAAATAAAGTTGACCGCCCAAGCGCTCGCCCACACTGGGTTATGGACCAAGTATTCGAACTTTTCGACAACTTAGGCGCTACTGATGAACAACTGGACTTTCCTGTCGTCTATGCATCAGGCCTCAATGGCATTTCGGGCTACGAAGCAGACAAGCTTGGCACCGATATGACCGCCCTGTTCCAAACTATTATTGATCGTGTTGACCCACCCGTTGTGGATGTCGACGGCCCATTCCAGATGCAAATCTCATCACTGGACTACAACAGCTATGTTGGCGTTATCGGTGTTGGTCGCATCACTCGCGGCAAGGTCAAGACCAATACGCAGGTCACCATTATTGATGCCGAAGGCAAGAAGCGTAATGGCCGTATTCTGCAAATCATGGGTTATCACGGCCTAAACCGTGTTGAGGTTGAAGAGGCCGAAGCTGGCGATATCGTCTGCGTTACCGGCATGGAAGGCTTAGGCATTTCCGACACACTCTGCGACCCACAATGCGTTGAAGCACTGCCGCTATTAAGCGTCGATGAACCAACCGTGAGCATGACCTTCCAAGTTAACAACTCACCGTTTGCTGGCCGCGAAGGCAAATTTGTCACTTCGCGCAACATCAAAGATCGTCTCGACAAAGAGCTAATCCACAACGTAGCGTTACGCGTTGAGCCTACCGATAGCCCAGACCGCTTCAAAGTCTCTGGCCGTGGCGAGTTGCATTTGTCAGTGCTGATTGAAAACATGCGCCGCGAAGGCTTTGAAATGGGTGTGTCGCGCCCTGAAGTTATTTTCAAAGAAATCGACGGCGTTAAGTGCGAACCATTTGAAAACGTAATTTTCGATGTCGAAGAGCAACATCAAGGTGGCATCATGGAGCAGATGGGCAACCGTCGCGGCGACATGACCAATATGGTGCTTGATAGCAAAGGCCGTATTCGTATCGAGGCTACCGTGCCATCACGCGGCCTCATTGGCTTCCGCTCTGAGTTCATGACGCTAACTTCGGGCACAGGCATCATGACATCAAGCTTCTCGCACTACGGTGCCTTGAAGTCTGGCGATGTTGCAAAGCGTCAAAACGGCGTGTTGATCTCGATGGTTCAAGGTGTAGCTCTTGGCTACGCGCTGTGGAACCTACAAGAACGCGGCCGCCTCTACATTGGCCCACAAGCTGAAGTATATGAAGGCATGGTCATTGGCCTCTGCGCACGTGGTGACGACATGGTTGTTAACCCCACAAAGGCCAAGCAGCTAACCAACGTTCGTGCATCTGGCACCGACGAAAACATCGTGCTGACACCGCCAATTCGCTTCACATTGGAGCAGGCGCTGGAGTTTATCGAAGATGACGAACTGGTTGAGGTAACGCCCAAGTCCATTCGGATTCGTAAGCGCCACCTGACCGAAACTGATCGTAAACGTGCTAGCCGCAGCTAAACTACACGCTCAACGCTCCAACAAAAAGGCCGCAAATTATGCGGCCTTTTTGTTTTTTCTCTAAATGCATACGGTCTTAGGCCAATGTCATTAAAGCTTCTTTAAACCATTTTGGCATAGGCGTCTTACGCCCCGTTTCTGGACTTACGCACACTTGAACCGTTTCGGCTTCAGCAGCTACTCGCTGCATTTGCTCACTAAACAAAGCATAGTGAAAAACAATTTTGTCTTCGCCAGAAAGCTCTGCACGCACGCCAATGTGCAGTGTATCTGGATACACCACCGGCGCTTTATAGCGGCAACGTGCATCAGCAATAACCAAGCCTGTGCCTTCCTCAAACAAACGAGGAAAAATACCCATTTGCTCCATTAACGTTAGCCGCGTGTTTTCCAAATATTTGAAATACACCACATTATTTACGTGATTGAGCGCGTCCATATCGCCCCATTGCACCTTGGTTGAGAGCACCATGGGATATGCTCTTTGCAAGGCCTCTAGCGATGCCGGGCCGCGAGTTGCAGGCGCAGAGGTCATGTCGGTTTCTCTGGCGTCCATCCGCTGGGGCGCTCATAGTCATCACCGCTTAAGAACTTCTCTAATTGCTCATCTAAAAATGCTTTTGCTTGAGGATCGAGCACACTCAAACGGTTTTCGTTAATCAACATGGTTTGGTGACGAAGCCATTGCATCCAAGCCTCCTTAGACACGGTATTGAATAACTCTTGGCCACGCTCACCGGGGAATGGCGCAAACGCCATGCCTTCCAGTTCTTGTTTGAGTTTTCGGCAATAAACCATGCGCGTCATGAACTCGCCTCCAGGCGCGCGCCTAAGCGCTGCAATAATGAATAAATGGGCGCAGGGAAACCTAGCGCCGGCAGATCTGAGAGTGTAACCCAGCGACCAGCAGCTTCGGAAACCGCCAATTTCGAAGTGGCCTGAATAATCACAGGCTTAATGTTTAACCGAAAATGCGAAAACACATGCACAAACTCAGGCAGGCTTTCGGCTTGCTCAGGCAATGGCGTATCGCTCGGCCACTCGGGGAAGCTCCAGAGACCACCCCAGATGCCCGAGCTTGGTCGTAGAGCCATCCACGCCTGACCATCACGCAAATAGATCGCTAGCTTGACCTCACGCCGTGGTACGGGCTGCTTTCGTTGCTTTTCGGGATAGCGCGTCGGCTCGCCTTGCGCGTAGGCAATGCAGCCATCTTGCACAGGGCAGCGCTCGCAAGCCGGCTTAGTGCGCGTACACAGCGTGGCACCCAAGTCCATCATGGCTTGCGTATAGTCGCCGCAGCGCTGACTCGGCGTTAAGGCATCGGCCAGAGACCAAAACTGCGTTGCTACTGCAGCCTTCGCCGGATCGCCCGCAAGTGCGTGATAACGCGCCAAAACTCGCTTCACATTGCCATCGAGAATGACCGCACGCTGACCGAAGCCTAGCGACAAAATAGCACCGGCGGTGGAGCGACCGATGCCGGGCAATGCCACTAACTCATCTAAACTCGCCGGCAGCTGCCCGTCGTGACGCTCACAGGCTAGCAGCGCTGCTTTATGCAAGTTTCGCCCACGCGCGTAGTAGCCAAGCCCTGTCCAATGATGCAAAACATCATCGATAGAGGCGCTAGCAAGATCGGCGAGCGTCGGGAAACTTGCCATAAAGCGCTGAAAGTAGGGCAGAGCGGTACTGACTTGGGTTTGCTGCAGCATGATCTCCGACACCCACACGCGATACGGGGTGACGCTTTGCTGCCATGGCAAATGCTTGCGGCCGGCATGATCAAACCATGCCAAGACCGCATCAGAAAAATTAACGTTTGAAGAGGTCAAAGATTTGCTTCACAGCCTCTTTTTGCGCGGGATCGAGCTTTTCGGTTAACTGCTCCTCCAGCTTACCCTTTTGCTTTTCAACTTCCTCACCGAGGCGCTCTTTAGCGATTTTTCCGACAATACTTTGCATCCCGGCACTATCTAACCCACAAAGCGTGGCCAGGCTGCCTTGAAGGTTGCCATTGCAGCGAACTGGAATGGCATACTCAGCCATCTTGGCGTTTTTCTCGCCCCAGTACTTTTTGTCGAGCTTGAGCTGAAAGCGGTAGTCGACATCGTTGGTCTGCAAGTTATAAGTTCCTGCGCCAGCAACTTGCATATCCTTTAAGTCGGCCTTCATTGACTCGTTGCGCACCACACCTTGATCGAGCGTGATTTCGCCTAATAAGCTAACGATATCGGTATTGCCGATTTTCGACTTCAGCTCTTCGCTGTTATGCCCCGTGAGCATTGGCAGCAGCGCCTGATATTTGCCGAGGGCGTTAAATAGCGCATCGCGGACATTTACGCCTTTAATCACGCCATCATTTAGGCGTAATGTGTTCGGGCCTTTGGCCGAGCTGATCCACTCGTCAGTGGTATTGCCACGCACCGTGACATCACCATTGAAGTTCATGCGGCCAGCAAACACATCCTGCTTCAAGGCTTTTTGCGCAATGGGCCCGAGGTCGATTTTGTTTAGCGTAGGCTTCAGTGTGATTACTGGCTTGGCACCCCGAACATCGATATTAGCGGGAACACTGAAGCTACCATCAGCCACTTGGCCGCGGAACTCGCTGACATTAACCAAACCATCGCGAGCAGTTGCAGCCAAACTTAATTGCGTGATCGGGTAGCTCATAATCGTGAGTGCGCCTGCTTTTAGACCGATATCAAGATTTTGCTCACGCAATAACTTAACCGGCAAAATTGCCTCTGCGGCTTTTTTAGCCTGACCTTTATCTGCTGGCGTTTTATCAGTCAGTGCCTTTTCAGGCGGCAAATAATTATCGGCATTGAGCTTGTCGAGACTTAATCGAGCATAGATGCGTGCTTTCGGTAGCTCACGCACACCTGCCTCGCCAGTGATATTGCTACCATCGAGCGCAATACGCAGATCTTTTGCCAAGACACTACGCCCATCACCGCTGATGCTCGCGCTTAAACTGACATTACTCAGGGCTTTTGGATCTTTAGTCACTGGTGGCGTAATGCCTAAATTGGCCATGACATCGCGCGGGTTAAAGCTGTTGGTACTAAGCTTACCGCTGGCACGCATGCCGTCGGTGATATTAGCGGCGCCACTGGCTAATGCCGGCAACTTCACCGACACATTGGCATCTAGGCGAATTCTGTCCAGTGTCGCTACTAGCTTCGGCACAGTGATATCACCGAGCTTCCAATTTGCATTTACTGAGGTGTCCAACGTTACGGCAACAGGCTTTGTCAGCGCTTTGTCTGTCACCGTTGTGGTTAATTTTAAGGGCTTAACGATAGCCTCGCCTTTAGCGATATCGGCCTTAATGTTGGCATTAATGCTCGCGCTAATTGGAGCAGGGCGGCTCGGATCGGCGTAGATAACGTCCAATACCATGTCATTAATCGCGTGTTGCTGCGCTTCAATATCTACATCGATAGAGGCTGCTTTCAGGGCAATCGATATCGGCGCTGGCAACATATTGCCCGACAAGGCGCTATTGAGCGTAAGGTCTTCAATGTGTGGTTTTTTCACATCCAAATTGAGAGTGACAACCGCGTTCAAACTATTTTCTGCCGTGACCTTCTTACCAGCGTCATCCGCTTGCGTAATATCAAAGCTGGCTGAAAGTGGAAACGCTTTTTCAGGGTCGATGTCTGTCGCATGCACAGTGACTTTATCAACTGTACGCGTTACGCCCGCCTTTTTATCAACCAAGGTTAACTGTGTATTACTGATATCCAGGCTTTCAATATTGAATTTCACTTCTTTTGAAGTGTCATCCTCATCTGGACTTTTCAGCTTAGCCAGCAAGGTATCCCAGCTGGTTTTGCCATCGGAATATTGCACGAAGCGCACATTGGCACCATCTAGCGATACCGCATCGACCGAGGCTTGGCCATCTAGCAAAGGCATGAGCTCAACCGACACGCTAGCTTGCTTTACAGCAACCAATGTCTCGCCTAACGCAGGATCTTTTAGGCTAGTTTCGCCGAGCGAAATACCGATGCTTGGATATAGCTTCCAAGCCAAGTCTCCAGTTAGCTGAAGATCCATATCGGTCTTTTTCTTCACTACGTCGGTGAGCGCTTGCTTGTAATCGTTGGGATCGAGGACAAATAACACATAGCCCGCCAGCGCAGACACGCTGAGCAGCACCAGAGCCACGATCCCGGCAATCCATTTCAGTAAGCGCTTCATATAATCTCCTAGCAAAAAACGATCTGCTGATGATTAACGACTCTACCGTGCCGTGGATGACCTCGCCAGTCCTACATCTAATGCCTACCCTAAGAAAATAGGGTTTGACAGTCGCGACGGCAAATCTCACAATTCTAAGAATCATTCTCATTTATAGCGTTGAGTTGCCGTGCGTCTCTCTGAACTTTCGCGTTTTCAAACTGCCGTGGTCGAGCAAGTAGAGGCCATAGGCGCTACTGATAACATTGCCCAGCGCCTTGGCGTTATTGGCTTTGTGCCCGGCGAAACGGTACGTATAACCGCTACCGGCCCTGTTGGTAGCGACCCTATACTAGTGCAAGTTGGCTTTACCCGCTTTGCATTGCGTCGTAGCGAGGCCGCGCGCGTGATTATTTCGCTGGTTCAGTCATGACTGATATTTCTCGTATTGCTCTAGTCGGCAACCCAAATTGCGGTAAAACCTCACTGTTTAACCAGCTCACTGGCACGCGTCAAAAAGTCGCTAACTACGCTGGTGTCACAGTTGAGCGCAAAGAAGGCCGCATTCTCTTGCCAT
>CAXIBK010000113.1:0-6501 GCA_964022225.1 uncultured Paraperlucidibaca sp. | reverse complement strand
AGGCTCGAACTCGTGACCTCGACCTTGGCAAGGTCGCGCTCTACCAGCTGAGCTACACCCGCGCAAGACATACTGTCTCTGTGTGGAGGCGGATTCTAAAGAGGCCGCCACTAGCTGTCAACACTGCCTAAGCGCTATTTTTTCTTCGACAGCTGCACAGCGAGCTGCTCAATGACGCGCGTCAAATCATCCATGCGCTGAGTGAGCGTTTCGATGTCTTTTTGACTAGGGATGCCTAGGCGCGACAAGGTACTACTGAGGCGCTCGTCGATCACGCGCTCAACTTTCTCGCGTGTGTCGCTAGCCTTCTCAATGACTTTATCTTTAATCTCTTCGGCGGCATTGTCGGCTAAGTCGCGAGTTTTATGCTCTAGCTCTTCGCCAATCTGCACGAGGTTATCAAAAAGCTTACCGCCCTCTTCTTCTGCGCGCGAAAACGCACCTAAGCCCGCAAGCCAAATTTGCTGGGTGTATTTACGTAAGTCTTTTGCAGGGGATAATTTTAGTCGACCGCGTGCGGCCTGTTTTGCATCATTTGTCATAACTACCTCATTTCAGGCCATAGTGTGCGGCTTTTATAGGCCAACCATCAAGAGCCATTGCAACATACCGGCTACACCACCGAGTAAGGCGCCCAGACCGATCAAGATCCATTCATCTTCTTTAAAGGCCGGACGTAGCAAGTCTTGGAAGGCGCTATTGCTCATGAACTTTAAACGCCCACTAAACACGCGGTAAATCACTTGCGAGCGCTCATCCGAAAAACTCGCCTCGGTAATCGAGTCTAGCGACATCGCCACGGCGCGGTCAGTTACCGTGTTTTTCAGGTCTATATAGGCCTCGGCACCCATGGCCAGCTGCAAGGCCGCACGTATCACCGATGAGTCTAGCAAGGGCCGCAAGTGACGCTTCACAATGGCGCGCGTCTTGCCTGCTTGCGGGCCGGTGAGCACTTCGACCATGAGATTACGTAGGTTGATAATTTCCGCCGTGGTCAGCGCCGAGAGCTTATCGGCCACTTCGTCTTTACGGCGCATAAATAGGCCATGCAAATGCAGCGGGCCCCAGCTTATTGGTTCTACGGGGCGAAAAATAAGGTTTAGCGCCAGCCAGTTGGTCAGATAGCCGACCACAAAGCCAAACAAAGGCAACAGCCATGGTTCGGGATAATATAGGTAAATACCCAACTCAAGCAGGCCAAAAAGAAAGCCAAAATAGGCGCCCGAGCGCACCACGAAACGCAGCTCATTGGCACCCACCTCAGTGAACACGCGCACCACTAGGGCTTTGTTGGCGCGCATCATACGCACAACCATGTCGCGTAAATCGACTAACTGCTCGATATTCGCCGCCATGTCTTCGACAATATTGTCCATGACCTCAGGCAGTTGACGCCGCGTGCGCGCATACACGCGACGGCGCACCATCAGCGGCACTCGCTCCCAGAGCACTGCGTGGTTTTCGCGCATCACCTCGTCGATATAATCTTCAATGCGCTCATCAATATTTTTCGCAATGTGCTCAGCTATTTTCTCCGGCTCCATGGCCTGAAAAAGCTCAGATAAATCTGCCAATTTAGCCAGGGCGTTGTCGACAACTATACCTGCCATCTTGCCCGACTTTGATGGCACAATGCCTTGCCAACCAAGACGCAGAGGGCGAAAGCCAATAAACTCGATGGGCTTAAAGGTCATCGCCAAAGCTAGCCAGTTTGTTAGCCAACCAACTAGCGCCGCCACCACGGGAATGGCTAGGTAGGTATAGGCTTGTGGCTGTTCGAGCCATGCAGTGAGCCAGTCGTTCATCTATTTCCTGTGAAAATGGGAAGCATTAGACCGAAAAATCGCGCAGAATTGGTCGGATAATCGCGCAGTATACACAGACGCCGGAGCACACGGCGGCGCCCGAGGCTGGCAATGACTGATAATAACAATTCCTTTGACCATGCTAGCGACAACGACAGCGCTGAACGCGACATAGCGCCTAGCTTAATGGCCGAGCTCGGCTTAGGCGTTGTTGAAAGCCTGTTAAACGCCTGCATCGAACACGATGAGCTGACCCGCGCTCAAGTATTATCGCGCGAGGGCTTAGTTGTGCGCGTTAAATCTAATGATCCCGCGCTAACCGCCTATTTACTCTTCACCGCTCACGGCATCGAAATCAGTAGCCGTAGCCCCGGACGCGCCAGTGTCCGCATCAATGGCTCATTACTCTCGCTGCTTGGTGTGCTCACCGGTCAACAACGCCTCGATAATCCTGGGCGTATCCGCCTTTGGGGTGATAGCGAAGCGGTTAATTGGCTGGTCGATCTCCTTCAAGAGGCCAATGTGCGCAGCGTATTTGCGCGCTGGCTACGTGAACACCTAAACATTACTGAGTTGTGGCAAAAAATTCGTCGCCATGACCCCAGCTGGCTTAGTGATCTCATGCCAATGCCCGGCATGTTGCGCGAAGCATTAAGTGAAATTCAGGGTCTTAAAACAGCCTTGGCCGAGCAAGAAAAAGCCTGGGCCGAGCGTGAGGCCGCCTGGGCCAAGCAAAAACGCTGGGATATGCTGAGCATGGCTTTTGTGCTGCTGGCACTACTCGCTACCTTGCTGCCCGGCGAAGACCTCAGCACAAGGCTTGGCGGCTTAGGTCAAGCAGAGCTAATGGCAATTGCCTTGGCAGTAGCTTTAGTCGCGAGTCGGACTTGGCATAAATAGCGCGCCTTTCATATGCTTAAGGCGCGTTACTCGCTAGGTACTTTGCGGCGCTTCAACCACGACTTCATGCTTTCATTAAGCAGCTCACCGCCAGAGCGCGCGGCCTTCCACGTGGTTTCGCGCAAGTCTTCATCTTGCCGAGTTTCAGCCAAGCTCTCGATCATCGCGCGTTTTACACGAATTTCTACTGTGCGTGCCAATGACTCATGCAAAGCATCTATTTCGCGCGACCACGTAGCCTGCCCCTGATTCATCAACCACCAGCGTGCAAGCCATAGCGTTAAAGCGCTAGAGAGTACCGCGGCAAAAATCATCGCTAAGAAAATAGCCATATGGACCTCATTTATCGCCAGTAAGGCGCGTCATAAAGCTACGTAAATCGCCCGACGCTTCAGCTATCTCAGGGCGGTAGCAACCATCCACTTGGCCTAGGCCTGGCGCAATAATATCTAGTGCCAGCACACGTACTTCCGCTAAATCGTAAGCCTCACCAGTAGTCAGTGTGCCCTCAGCAATCCAAGCATATAAACTGGCAATGAGCGGCATATGACTGACCACGATAAAGTCTTCAACCCCCTCGGCTGCTAGCAGCGAAAGCGCATTCTCTGCACGTAATGGATCGCCATCGGGGGCCAGCTCTGGCAGTTGCAAGGCTGGCTCTAACCCCAATGCCTGACTCACAACCGAGGCCGTTTGCTGGGCACGCAAAAATGGGCTGGCAGCAACGCGTGCTTGGCCACTAACCTGACCACACAGCCAGTCACCAACATCTTGCGCCTGCGCCCAGCCGCGCTCAGTTAAAGACCGCAGCTCATCACGCTCGGCTTCAAACGCCGCATCGGCATGACGTAGCAAATACAGGCGCATGCTTAATGCTCACCGGGCTTAGGTAGGACGAACTCAACATCGCTGCTTTGGCTCGCCAACATCATCGCGAGCACCACATCGTAGAGGCTTTTGCCGTTGTAAATGATGTCGTAGAGGCCGCTGACTAATGGCATGCGTATCTCCATTTCATCGGCCTTGTGTTTGACCATATGGATGGTGTTTATGCCCTCGGCAGTTTGTTCAAGATCTTCGACTATCTCTTCAATGCTTTGGCCAGAACCAATGGCAAAACCCACTTGGTAATTACGGCTCAATGACGACGAGCAGGTTGCGAGCAAGTCGCCAACGCCTGCCAAGCCTAAGAATGTGAGCGGGTTGGCACCTAAGTGCACGGCGAAGCGGCTCATTTCGGCCAATGAGCGCGTGAGCAGCATGGCGCGAGTGTTTTCACCTAGCTTATGGGCGGCGGCAATGCCTGAAGCCACAGCATAAATGTTTTTCAAGGCGCCACTAAGCTCAACGCCATACACATCGGTGTTGGCGAAAACGCGAAAGAATGTGCATGACAAGGCTTGATGCACAGCGTCGCGCAAGGTTTCATCGTGGCTTGCTACCACAGTACCGGCAATTTGCTTAGCCATGATCTCTTTAGCTAAGTTAGGCCCACTAATCACGCCAATGCGATCGAGGCCTGAAGCTTCGCGCAAAATCTCGCTCATTAACGCAAAGCTGCCCTTCTCTACCCCTTTGGTGGTGCTAACAAGCATATGGTCTGGGCGCAGAGCGGGCTTCGCGGCGGTAATGACTGAACGGAAGGCCTTACTGGGAATAGAGACAAAAATTAAATCTGCGTTGCCTACGGTGGTTAGTAAGTCATCGCTAAATAGTAATTCTGGGCACAGAGAGAAGCCCGGCAAGTAGCGGGTATTTTCGTGACTTGCGCGCATATCGGCCAGTTGCTCTGGGTCACGCAACCAAAGTGTTGTGGTATGGCCATTGCTCGCCGCAAGATTAGCGATCACGGTGCCAAAGCTGCCACCACCTAAAACGGCGACTCTTAGCGTCGACATATCAAATCCTCAAAAGACGCCCTAAGAAACGCACTGTACATAAAAAAAGGGCATGGTGAGTATACCCATGCCCTTTTCATGAAAACCGATTTCTGTCGGACGATCCGTCAGAAACTGATCAGTTAGGACTGTAAGAGTCGCTGTACACGACGCACATAGGCGGCTGGATCATCGAGTTGAGCGCCTTCAGCCAAAGAGGCTTGGTCTAACAAGACCAGCGCCAAGTCGCTAAAACGTGCATCATCGCCTTCTTCAGCCAAACGACTAATCAAATTATGACCAGGATTGATTTCCAAAATTGGCTTCACTTCCGGCATTTTCTGACCAGCGGCTTCCATGAGTTGACGCATTTGGAAGCCAGGGTCATAGGCATCTAACACCAAGCAGGTGGGCGATTCGCTCAAACGCGTGGTGGTGCGCACACTTTTCACGCGGTCTTTCAGGGCTTTTTGCAAGCGCTCAACCAAAGCTTCCGCTTGCTTACTTTGCTCTTCGCTGACCTCAGGCTCGGCGCTCTCGCCAGCAATCTTGCTCAGATCGACTTCGCCTTTACCAATGTGCTGGAACTTCTTGCCATCGAATTCGGTCAAATAGCTCATCATCCACTCATCGATACGATCGGTGAGCAGCAACACTTCCACGCCTTTTTTGCGGAATAACTCCAAGTGCGGGCTATTGGCGGCGGTGATGTAGTTCTCGGCGGTCACATAATAAATAGTGTCTTGGCCTTCTTTCATGCGACCGATGTAGTCGGTCAATGACACGTCAGCTTTGCCATCGCCTGTGGTGCTAGAGGCGAAGCGCAGCAGGCCGGCAATTTTGTCTTTATTGGCAAAATCTTCGGCTAAGCCTTCTTTCAGTACTTGGCCAAAGGCGGCGTAAAACTTGGCGTATTGCTCGGGGTCGCCGGCGAGCTTGCTCAGCATGTCTAAACTGCGCTTGGTCAGGGCAGACTTCATCGAATCGATAATATCGGATGACTGCAGCAGCTCACGAGAGACGTTGAGCGGCAGATCATTGGAGTCCACGATGCCTTTAATGAAGCGCAAATAGAGCGGTAAAAATTGCTCGGCGTCATCGCGAATAAACACGCGCTGCACATACAACTTGAGGCCGCGGGCGCCATCGCGCTGATACAGATCGAATGGCGCGCGACCAGGAACATAGAGCAGTGATGTGTATTCGAGCTTGCCCTCAACCTTGTTGTGGCTCCAGCTCAGCGGATTTTCAAAGTCATGGCCAATGTGCTTGTAGAACGTCTGATAATCTTCATCGCTGATCTCGGTGCGTGGGCGTGTCCACAGCGCTTTCGCTTGGTTCACGACTTCCCAGCTATCGGCCTCACCTTCTTTCTCGGCTTTTTGCAGCAAATGCACTGGCAGCGCAATATGTTCTGCGTATTTATTGATGATGCTACGCACGCGGAAACTTTCAGCAAATTCCTGAGCCGACTCGCGTAAATGTAAGGTAATGGTAGTGCCACGCTCAGCTTGCTCGATGTTTTCTACCGTGAACTCGCCTGTGCCCTCAGATTCCCAACGCACGGCCTCAGTAGCAGCTGCGCCAGCACGACGTGTCGTGAGCACCACTCGATCGGCAGCCACAAAGGCTGAGTAAAAACCAACGCCAAACTGACCAATGAGTTGGCTGTCTTTCTTCTCATCGCCACTTAAGTTTTTAATGAACTCGCTAGTGCCTGAGCGCGCAATGGTGCCGAGGTTTTGCACGACCTCATCTCGGCTCATGCCAATGCCGTTATCGCGCAAGGTCAGTGTTTTCGCTTCAGGGTCCACACTGATCCAAATGCCTAGCTCACTATCATCACCGAGTAGTTCAGGTTTAGAGAGCGCTTCAAAACGAAGTTTATCGGCGGCGTCTGATGCGTTGGAGACTAATTC
>CAXIBK010000112.1:0-6585 GCA_964022225.1 uncultured Paraperlucidibaca sp. | reverse complement strand
AACTATTTTGCGCTGGAAATTGACGCCGGCTTAACTAAGCTAGCACTGCCCTCTTGAGCAACCATAGCTGTTGGCACATCGACATCAACTGTTGCTAGGCAGCTAAATTGCTTATCGCCTTTGTCGCAGAGGCAGCTACTATTGCTAATCGGGGCAGCGGCGCGAGCAGCGGCTAGCGCAGTGGCTTGATCACACGCTTCTTTGCGGGTTGGCGCCCAATCACCAGACGCTACGTATTGCGCGGCTAAAGCGGGAACGGCAAACGCCGACAGGGCCAGAGCGAAAAGTACTGCTTTCATTTTATTCTCCTCATCACGCTTAAAAAGCGCAGCAAATCATGCTTAAACGGCGCTAGCTGCACACGCTAAACGTTGCGCCAAGACTTCGCAAATAAATGCGATGCTATTGTGCAAACTATGATCATCTTCTACTTCTGCCAAATCAGCGCCCCATGCGTGAGCTGCACGCTGCGAATGACTCAGCGGCACTACCGTATCGGCGCGGCCGTGAATAAGTTGAATCAGCTCGCCGGGCAATGCTTGTTCAGGTCTATCCAAGGGATAACCAGGCAAATCAAATGCTGGGCAGAGCAATAGCATGCCATTCACACTAGCGGGCTTTGGGCTCACAGACTGAGCCTGATTCGTAGGCTTAGTGTAAATTTCTTTAGTTAATCGTGCAGCAACCCATGCCGCAACATATCCACCCAAGCTTGAGCCCACTAAATAGACACGATCAGCCAGCCACGGCCATTGCGTCAAAACCGCCTCGCCACGCTGCACAGGATCGCGACTAAAGCGACCGTCGGGCGCCATGGTTTGCCAGCCCATAGCCTCCGCCGTGGCGCGCATTTGCTGAATCTTGAAGCCATCCGGGCCAGACTCTAAACCATGTAAAAAAATGACGGTGCCCGTGCTGCTCATCAAGAAATCTCCATTAAATGCTTTTAGTGCGGCTCGCTCGATTGTTCTCGCGCTTGGTCTCGATAGAGACGCGGCGACACCCCAGTCCAACGCCGAAAAGCACGGCCAAAATTTGATGGATCACCATATCCCAGTGCCTGCGCAATCGCATCCACCGTGCGGTCGCTATGCAACAATAACTCCACTGCGCGGCCACGACGCATTTGCTCCATCATCAGCTGATAGCTGGTGCCGAGATCACTCAAACGTCGACGTAAAGTGCGCGCTGACATGGCTTGAGCTGCCGCTGCTTGGTCTAAGGTCGGGTTACTCGGTAAATACTCGCGCAACCACATTTTCACGCTCGGCAACAAACCACCGTGGTCACGTAAGCGATGCAACTCTTGCTCACATTGCGCCGTGGCCATGGCCAATAACTGCGGATCGGCCTGTGTCAATGGCAGCTGCAAGCCTTTGCGCGGAAAGCGAATTTGGTTAAAGGCATTGTCATAGCTGATGCGCGAGTCCTGCACTTCTCGCCATTGCGAATGATGCTTAGCCGCCGGCACGCTTAATCGCAACTCACCCATGAAGGTGCGGCCGGTCACTTGCTCGCCACACACCAACATTAATGTCATCAAGGCCTCAATGAAAAATGGCTGCAATTCACCCAAAGGCACCGCTTCGTCTAGCTGCACTACGGCGTCATCATCCTCGCGAAATAAGCGCAAAGAAAACAAGCTGGTGCGCGTTCGAAAATAGCGTATCGATAAATCAATAGCGCCACCAATGGTGCGCGAGGACAGCACGGCATAGCCCAAAAAACCATGGTTGCGCAAATTCAGTAAACGCCCCATTTCGATCGCCAACATCGGGCTTGGCGCCAGTGATTGAACATTGCGCATAAGCTGCAAACACTGCGACCACGGCAGATGCTGATCGGCATTCAAACTTTCTAACTGAATCGGCGTGCCCGCCAGTACAGCATCGCTAGACAAGCCCAAGGCCTGCAGCGCCAGCAGTAGCTGCATCAGGTATTGCCCAGAAAGCGTGGCCTCTGTGGCATGGCGCGCTATCGTCATCAATGGCCTCAAATGACCGATTAAAGGCTTACCTTACCCTTCTTCCTAAAAGTGCAGCAAGGCATTGTTGCTGAACGGGCATCTTTCAGGCCTTTGAACGTTAACACTGCGAGGAATACCGCCATGATGAGCAAAACGCCGATTCCCATTCGTGTCCGCCGCATGGATTACGCCATTCCGGAAATGCCGCGCTATTGGTACCGAAATAATCCGTGGATCACGCATTATATGAATGCGCTGTCGACTACATTCCCCGATGGCGAGCGCTTTTTTATCGACTCTGTACGTAATTTCCAAGATCAAATTAAAGACCCTCAACTGCAAAAAGATATCCGCGCTTTTATTGGCCAAGAGGCAAATCATGGCAAAGAACATGAGGCCTTTAATCAAGCCCTGATCGATCAGCACCAACTGCCATTAGCGAAGAAAATTGAGTTTGTGAAAAACGCACTGAAGTTCGCCAAGAAACGCTATAGCGATCGTGAGCGACTCGCCATGACAGTGGGCTTTGAGCATTTTACTGCGATTTTGGCCAATCTCATGCTCGAGCAATCCGATGTCATTGAAAACATTGATAGCATGGTGGGCGATATGTTTATGTGGCATGCCGTCGAGGAAACCGAGCACAAGTCAGTGGCCTATGACGTATTTCAAGCGGTCGATGGTGATTACTGGCTACGCGTTCGTGGCATGGCAAAAGCTACTTTCTTTTTCATGCTGGTCACGCTGCGCATGCAGCACAGCTTACTCAAGCACGATGGCAAGCTCAGCGACTGGCGTAGCGCCTTAGGGTTTGCCAAATTCATGCTATTTAAGCCAGGCATGCTAACGCGCATTATTCCCGAGTATTTAGACTTTTACCGGCCTAACTTTCATCCATGGCAACACGATAACCGTCATTTACTTGCGCAGCGAGTTGAAAAACTAAAAACCAATGAGCTGCTAGCTCAGGTGGCCTAAGGCAGCACCATATTCACGGCGATAACCACGGCCAGCACCATCGCTACAGCAAAGATAATGCCGGCAACAATAAAGCTGCTGGCGTTATTACTATTGAAGTCACGCTGACGGTTGGCGTCAGTTTGCACGCCAAACCATGCGCGAAAGACACTGACTAAGGCCTGTAAAGGGCTAACTCGCGTTGGTTGCTGCTGATCGCTCATGCTGCCTCTCCGGATTAAAGGGCGTGCTTCACTCTATCGACTGCTCGCCATAAATACCATGCTGCCGCGCTTCGGTAAGGCCGCCAAGCCTCAGCCTCAAGCAAGAGTGTCTTCGGCGTCGGCTGACGCTCCAATCCTTTCAGTAAGCGCCAACCTTCGCGCACACCGAAATCAGCCACAGGCATCACATCAGGTCGACGTAGTGTGTGCATCAAAAACATTTGCACTGTCCATGGACCAATGCCGGGCAAAGCCGTGAGTTGCTCGGTGAGCGCCTCATCACTAAGCTTTTTCGCTTGCGCTAAACTCGGCACGCCGCCGCTCACGGCGCCATGCGCTAGGGCAATAATTGCTTTCGTTTTCGCCGCCGAGAGCCCACAAGCTCTTAGGGTATCAGGCTCAGTGGCCAGTACTAACTCGGGCGCTGGATACACTGGACCATCGGCTTGATCATGATAAAGCTGCAGAAATCGCCCGAAAATAGCTTCCGCGGCTTTGCCATGCACTTGCTGACCCGCCACCGCACGCGCCAAGGCCTGCCATGGCTCACGCTCATCGCTTGCTTTAGCTGCTGATGATTTAGCTGACAGCGGGCATGGCCCCATATCTTCAACTAGGGTGCGCCAATCGCTATCGACTTCGCGTAAAAACTTACATGCTGGCGTTAATGTGGGCATAGGCCATCCGAAACGTTAAGTTAATACGACGCGCACCAAGCAACGAGTGATTGCCAGGTTTAAGCGGCAGTACGCCATGAAAATTGAGGCGCGACTCCCCGCCCCAAACTATTACATCACCGTGTGAAAGCAATATGCGCTGTGGCTTATCTTGGCGTTTTTTGCCGCCAAACTGAAAAACTATCGGCAAACCAAGGGATATCGAAACAATGGGCGCATGCAAGTCAGCCTCATCGCGGTCTTGATGCAAGCCCATGCCGGCACCAACCGCATAATCATTGATAACACAAGAATCGGGCTGAAAATCTGGGTAGCCCGCCTCTAACGCAAAGCGCTGTGCAAGCTGAGTAAATAGCTCCGGCATTGCTGGCCATGCTTGGCCAGTTTCTGGATTAGTCGCCTCGTAGCGATATCCCGTGTGATCACTAACCCACCCCCAACGACCGGTCGCCGTTAATGCAGAGGCCATATAAAGACCGCGCTTTGTCATTGGATGTCGTGTCGGAGCAAGTGCCAATAAGCGCTGTGTTTCCTGCCAAAGCTCAGCAGCACTAGCTAATGCTGCTCCAGGCAAATAAACCACACCACTAGGAAGCGTTGGCGCAAGTGAAGTGCCGCCATCGATTACATCTAAAAAGCTCAACTGAGTTGGCGCAATAACTTGAGCTACATCACTAGCTTTCGATAAATGCCCAACCTTCACGCCCAATAAGCGGATGCGCTTATCTAAAGCCACTCGCTTTAAGCACTGCCGCGCCCAATAACGTATCGTCTCAGCATCATCGCAGCTATCGGCAATCGTTTGATCTCGTGTCACTGAGTGAAAGTCGGCGTAGCGAATTTTAATGCTAATACAGCGCCCAACTCGGCCTTTGCGCTGCAAGTCAGCAGCCACACGTTGGCATAATTCTGCCAATGCTTGGCTTAACTCCGCACGGTCCTCTCTCACGGATAAGTCACGAGAAAACGTAGTTTCGCGACTCATCGATACCGGTTCGCTGCGCGTTTGCACTGGCCGTTCATCATGGCCTCGAGACACATCAAACAGCCATTTCCCAGTGCGCTCACCAAAGACTAATTGCAATGTCTCCAATGAGGCCTGCCGTAATTGCTCAATACGCTCAAAGCCCATTGTAGCAAGCTTAGCTGCTGTTTTCGGACCAATGCCATTGATGCGTTTACACGGCAACGGCCCGATCCGCGCTGCCACATCTTCATCTCTCAACAGGCAAATACCATTGGGCTTATTAAACTCGCTGGCCATTTTCGCGATGAGCTTATTCGGCGCCACACCGATGGAGCAGGTCAAACCGGTAGCATCAAAAATCGACTGTTTTAACTCAGCGGCAATGGCCTCACCCGCATCACCAGCCGCCAATGCCTGCTCGCTGATGTCGGCAAAGACTTCATCAATGCCGCGATCTTCCATGACCGGTGCCAACGCGCGAACGGCGGCCTTAAAGCGGCTGGAGTAGTCTTTCACCACGGCAAAATCGACCGGTAATAAAATCGCCTGCGGACATAGGCTAGCGGCGCGCTGCAGGCCCATGGCCGAGCCCACACCAAATTGGCGAGCCTCATAAGTAGCCGTGGTAATAACACCTCGGCCGCGGTAGTCACGCAGTCGAGCAAAGGCCTCGAGCGGGATGGCCTCAGGCTCGGCTAAGTACGCATGGGTACTTATACTTTCAGAGTCAACTTGGCTACCAAAAACACTAGCCTTAGAGCCGCCAATAACCACAGGCAAGCCCTTCAGCTGCGGATAACGCAGCAACGTCACGGAAGCAAAAAAAGCATCCATGTCGATATGCGCTATACGCCGCAGAATGGGGGTTTGAAGGCTCAGAATGCTGACTCAAACGAAAAATGGGAATGACTATGCTACGGCATAAGCATTCCCATCGCATCACGCAAAAATGGCGCTATTTTACTTTCCAACCACCTCATACACACTGGTGGTGCCACTGACTTCATGGCCGGTAATAAGCAAGGGCTTACCCGTTGGTGACACGGCACTTGGAACAAATGCCAAGCCTTCAGCACCTAAGTCACCAGAGGCTACAGCTGGCTTCGCTACCGAAAAATCACGCGTATTTAAGTAGTCCTGAAATACAGGCTTTCTTGGATCGCTAATGTCGAAAGCCATGACACCACCCACACGCTCAAGACCTAAAAAGGCAAAGGTTTTACTACCAATTTGCCCTAGCACTATGCCTTCTGGCTCTGGGCCTTTGTTATCGCTGCGATCATTAAGTGCAACTTTGTCATGCCCGCTGTTAAAGAAACTCTTGCACAGTGTGTCGCGTAAAACGCCTGCTTTGCATAAATCGCCACCAGTGTATTGCTCAATGAAATCGCCTGATTCCCAGACCAAAGCACCGGTATTACCGGCAAACACACTCATGCTACGTGCGCCAAACGAATACACATTGTCATACATCAGGCGCGCATCGGCTTTTGCAGTATTCGCATCAGCTAGTTCGCCCAGCTTGGTATAAAGCTTTGGCGAGCCATCACTATTGCGCTGGTAGCCCTGCGTCCACGTCACATTTAAGCGGCCCAACACATCATTCGCAAGGCAGTTTCCAGCAGAGGTCAAGCTAGCGCCACAATAACTAAATGTTGCGGGATTAAGAATTGCACCACCCGCTAGACTGGCGAGGTCGATGGAGGGGTCTTTGAAGCCTTGGCTAGCAAATAAATCGCCGACACGCATTTCTTCAACAAAGTCGCCCCACTCACGCGCATCGCCCTCATTTGC
>CAXIBK010000111.1:0-6623 GCA_964022225.1 uncultured Paraperlucidibaca sp. | reverse complement strand
ATTTTCCAACAATGCTTGCAGGCCATTGCCAGCAATATTGAGCAACGCTTGAATCAGCTGATCAGGATCAGCTTCGATGTCTGGCAACGAAGGGTCGTAGTCACGCACGATACGAATGCGGCCATCTGCTTCGGCTTCGAGCAGTGTTACCACACGCTCAACGCACTCGTGAGGATTGACCCTACGCATAGTCGGTAACCGCCTAGACCCGAGCATGCGGTCCGCCAAAACTCGTAGTCGGTCGGCCTCTTCTATAATCACACTGGTATATTCCCTGAGCTCGGCATCTGGCAGCTCACGCGCTAGCAACTGCGCTGCGCCGCGAATACCGCCTAGTGGGTTTTTAATCTCATGTGCAACGCCACGCACCAATTGCCGCATCGCCTGATGACTGGCAAGCATGGCCTCTTCACGAGCAATTTTTAGCAGTCGGTCGCGCGGCTGAATCTCGATTAACAGCTCATTTCGCGCACTCGGAGAAGTCAGTAACGACGCTGTGTAATCTACCGTAATGTCATGCAAGCCAACGCGCAGCCTAGCTTCGCGCTTAGTGAATTGATGCCCACTACGCAGCGTTTCAGCAAGCGCCGCGCCAGCATTGTTTTCAAATTCAATGAGCACTTGCTGCAGTGGCAGACCAAGCGCACGGCTATGGCTGATAGCCAAAAGACTTTCAGCAGCAGGGTTTACATAGACCAAGCGTAGCTCGGTATCGCACAGCAAAACTGCCGTGCTCAGGCTTTCTAGCAAGCGTTTCGGGATTCGCTCTTCACTCATGCGCTGCTCTATTGTTGTCATGCAAACGATAGTTGCAAAAATCGCACCAGCCGAGCTAAGCCCAGCAATAGCGCGACTTTTCCGCCTTAACGCTTATTTATACGCGCAAAATGCACCACCGTGGTGCCGAAACACACCCACCCATCACCTTAGTATGCACCAATTTAGTGCCGCACAACTCGCTGTAAATACGCGCGCCAATTATGGGAATTACGCTACAATTCGCACCTTCTGATCAATCGGCCACCCACATGTCACTCGCTAATCCTCGCGTTGGTTTCGTTTCGCTCGGCTGCCCTAAAGCCTTAGTCGACTCCGAGCGCATCCTCACTCAGCTTCGCACCGAAGGCTATGAAATCTCTGCCAGCTATGACGGCGCCGATTTGGTCGTGGTCAATACCTGCGGCTTCATCGACTCCGCCGTACAAGAGTCACTCGATGCTATCGGTGAGGCCTTAGCGGAAAATGGCAAAGTGATTGTGACTGGTTGTTTGGGCAAAAAAGCGGACCTTATTCGTGACGCACACCCTAGTGTGCTCAGCGTTACTGGCCCGCAAGCCTACGAAGAAGTCATGGGCGCGGTGCACCAGTTTTTGCCACCGAAGCATGATCCCTTCATTGATTTAGTGCCGGCTCAGGGCATTAAGCTCACGCCAAAACACTATGCCTATTTGAAGATCTCTGAGGGCTGCAATCATCGCTGCACCTTCTGCATCATCCCATCGCTACGTGGCGACCTCGTGTCACGCCCCGTGGGTTCGGTGCTGACGGAAGCGGAAAACTTGGCCAAAGCCGGCGTGAAAGAAATTTTGGTGGTGTCGCAAGATACCAGCGCCTATGGCGTCGATCTGAAATACAAATTGGATTTCTGGGGCGGCCGCCCGGTGAAAACGCGCATGCTCGAGCTCTGCGAAGCGCTTGGCACGCTGGGCGTATGGGTGCGCTTGCATTATGTCTACCCCTACCCGCACGTGGACGATGTCATTCCGCTGATGGCCGAGGGCAAGATCTTGCCGTACCTAGACATCCCCTTTCAGCATGGCAGCCCGAGCGTACTCAAGCGCATGAAGCGCCCGGCGCATGCCGAAAATACCTTGGCGCGCATCAAGCGCTGGCGTGAGATTTGCCCCGATTTAATCATCCGCTCAACGTTTATTGTGGGCTTCCCGGGCGAGACTGAAGAAGAGTTCCAAGAACTGATGGACTGGTTGCAAGAAGCGCAGCTCGATCGCGTGGGTTGCTTCCCGTACTCGCCGGTGGAAGGTGCACTGGCCAATGATGTGGCTGAGCCAGTGCCTGAAGCGGTGAAGCTGGAGCGTCATGAGCGCTTTATGACCTTGGCGGCAGAGATTTCGGCGCAGCGTTTGCAGCGCCGTGTTGGTCGCATTGAACAAGTTTTGGTGGATGAGATTGATGCCGAAGAAGGCGTGGCGGTTGCGCGCTCTAAGGCGGATGCGCCGGAAATTGACGGCAATGTCTTTATTGAGGGTGATGGTGCTGTTGATCTGAAGCCGGGACAGTTGGTGATGGTGCGTATCACTGAGGCGGATGAGTATGATTTGTTTGCGGAGTTGGTGGCTGAGTGAGGCTTCTCAGCTATTGCATTAGCTGCAATAGCTGAGGTCGGTGCAGACTGAGGCGATGAAACACGCCGTGAATACATCCTTGTAGGCTCACAGGCGCCATCCATGGCGCCTGATGGTTTCACCGCCTCAGCCTGCACCAACCTTTAGAGATTTGCGCGAGGCCAAACAAGTCCTCTTAAGTAAAGACAATCGTCTCACCGCCCTGCTCTACCACCACCCGCGTCAACAGCTCCTGCAAGGTCTCGCTTGTGGTTTGGCAAAACCACACATCGCCTTTGCGACCCAAATGGTAGCCACCCGACCGCGCTGCCACCCATATCTCGAGGGTTGCCACTTGGCGGTTGATGATGATCTTGCTGCCGTTCTCTGCTGTCAGCGTGAGAATGCCGGCGCTCATCTCAAAATCGAGCTCGGTGTCGGCGTCTTCAACTTGCTGCTCTATGCTTAGTAAAGTGGCTTCAGCTAAGGCGTTAAATTCTGACTCATTCATAACCATCTCAATGCAAACGGTGGGCTTGGGTAAATGCGTGTGCTACCGCATAATAGCGCACTCTAACTGGCCACGAGATGATTGCCATGATTCGCATCGTGATGTTGCTCGCCGTGAGCCTCGGCGCCGCTCTGCTGAGCGCCTGCGGCCAGAAAGGCCCGCTGTATTTCCCATCGGCCGATGCCGAGCCTTATAAAGCACCTGAGCGTAGTGCGCCGCCAGAGTTTCCTGAGCTTGAAAAAAAGCCAGCGTCCAGCGAGCAAACTGATGCGCCAAGTAGCGACGACCAGCCGACCTCTTAACTGACTCTATTTTAGGATTTTGCATGACATCGCTTGCCCTGATCGATGGCACACGCCACCTCGAAGCCATTGCACTTGAAAGCCTAGCGGAGCGTTTCGGCACGCCGCTTTATGTCTACTCACGTGCAGCGCTCACGGCTAACTACCAAGCCTTTGATAAAGCGTTTGCCGACGTCGAGCATCAAGTCTGTTTTGCCGTTAAAGCCAACTCCAACATTGCCGTGCTCAATGTACTAGCGCGCCTTGGCGCGGGTTTCGATATCGTCTCTGGCGGCGAGCTTGAGCGCGTTATTGCTGCCGGCGGCGAGCCCAGCAAAATCGTGTTTTCAGGCTTGGGTAAAACCGAAGTGGAAATTCAGCGCGCGTTAGAACTGGGCATTGCCTGCTTTAATGTGGAGTCAGAGGCTGAGCTTGATCGTATCAACACAGTTGCTGCGCGTTTGAACGTGAGAGCGCCGATTAGCCTGCGTGTGAACCCCGATGTGGATGCGCAAACGCATCCGTACATTTCGACTGGCTTGAAAGAAAACAAATTTGGTGTGGCCATTGAGCGCGCACCAGAAGTCTATCGCCGCGCGATTGCACTCGGGCATTTAGATGCTGTTGGCATCGATTGCCATATTGGCTCGCAACTCACCAGCACCGCGCCATTTTCCGATGCCCTCGACCGTGTGCTAGCGATGATTGATCAGCTCGCCGACGAAGGCATCACGCTATCGCATATCGATATCGGCGGCGGTTTGGGTGTGCGTTACAAAGATGAGACACCGCCGACACCGGCCGAATATGCCGCTGCACTATTGCCGCGCTTAAAAGCTCGCGGCCTGAAGGTGTATATGGAGCCCGGACGTGCGATTGCTGCCAACGCTGGCGTATTGCTCACACGAGTGGAGTTTGTGAAGCCCACAGAGCATAAGCATTTTGCCATTGTCGATGCCGCCATGAACGACTTGATTCGCCCGGCGCTGTATGAAGCCTGGATGGATATTGTGCCGGTAACGCCACGCACAGAAGTCACCAGCCAGCACTACGATGTCGTGGGCGCCGTTTGTGAGACTGGCGACTTTTTGGGCAAAGACCGCGACTTAAGCATTACCGCCGGTGATTTATTGGCTGTAACCGGCGCTGGCGCTTACGGCTTTGTCATGAGCTCGAACTACAACACGCGTGGCCGTGCGGCTGAAGTCATTGTCGATGGCGATCACGCCTGGCAAGTTCGCCGCCGCGAGACCACCGCCGATCTCATAGCGCTTGAATCGTTGCTGCCGTAACAACACAATAGAGCCGTTCGCGAGTCGTCAGGCCATGCAGGCCACTAGACTCGCCCAAGCTTAGGAGCCCGCAGATGCGTCTGGAATTTACCAAGATGCACGGTCTCGGCAACGACTTTTTGATGCTGGACTTGGTATCGCAACGCGCCCGCCTCGATGCGCCGCTTATCCGCCGCTTAGCCGACCGCAACACCGGCGTCGGCTTCGATCAGCTACTCATTGTTGAGGCGCCCACACGCCCCGATGTCGACTTCCGCTACCGTATTTTCAATGCCGATGGCTCTGAGGTATCGCAGTGCGGCAATGGCGCGCGCTGTTTTGCCCGCTTCGTGCGCGACCGCCGCCTCACCCGCAAAGACCAACTCACCGTGGAAACTGCCAGCGGCGTTATCCAGCTCGATATCACAAACAATGGCTGGGTCACCGTCGATATGGGCGCACCCATATTCGCACCCGCGGATATTCCCTTTAACGCCGAGATGGAAGCACTGGACTACGACCTTGCGCTGCCTGATCGCACGCTGCGCATAGCTGCTGTAAGCCTGGGTAACCCGCACGCGGTCTTGCGCGTGGAGTCGGTTGCGAATGCACCGGTGGCTGAGATTGGCCCATTAATCGAAGCCCACAAACGCTTCCCTGAGCGCGTCAATGCCGGCTTTATGGAGATAGTGCATCGCGGCCATATTCGTTTGCGTGTGTACGAGCGTGGCACGGGCGAGACGCAGGCGTGTGGCACGGGCGCATGCGCGGCCGTGGTAGCTGGCATTCGCTGGGGACTATTGGACACCACGGTACGCGTCAGTTTACCCGGGGGAGATCTGAACATTTCCTGGGCTGGCGGCGAAGCCTCGGTGATGATGACCGGCCCCACGGCGCGTGTGTTCGATGGTGTACTCCGCATTGGCGAGGGATCGGCGTGAGTTCGTCATTGAGCACCCGCTTAAGCGATGCTGAAGTGGCGGCATGGCTGACTGAGCATCCAGATTTTTTCGAGCACCACCCTGAGCTATTAGCCACGCTACATATTCGCCATGAGCACCAAGGCCGTGCGGTGTCCTTGATTGAGCGTCAAGTCACGCAATTGCGCCGCCACAATGATGAGCTCAGCGAACGCTTGGAAGAAATGATGCAGGCAGCCAGTCATAACGATGCGTTGTTTGAGCAGCTCAGCAAAGTGCTCTTGCGCGTGGTCGGCAGCGCCAGCATTGCACAAATGGGCACGCGCCTTTTTAACGAATTGCGCGAGCCCTTTCACTGCCAGCAAGTGACCATGCTGCTGCTGCAAGAGCAGGCACCAACGCCTTGGCGCGCCGTTTCCGTGAGCGCATTCGATAAGCGCCTGCCCGGCCTTTTAGCCGGCCGCCGCGCCTTGGCTGGCAAATGGCGACGCGATGAATTTCGCTTTTTATTTGGCGATGACGGCCTCAATTTAAGCTCAGCAGCAATCATCCCGCTCAGCGCCGGCGAACACGTTGTTGGCGTCTTAAACTTAGGCTCAACCGAAGCCAGTCACTTTCGCAGCAGTATGGACACGATGTTTATCTCGCACTTGGGTGATGTCGTTGGCGAACTGCTCGGTCGCTTTTTACGTCACCCTAATAGCCCTGACTTAGCATGAGCCTAACAGAGGACATCGCTGCCTTTCTGAGCTACTTAAGCAGCCAACGCCTCGCCTCGCCACACACAGTCAAAGCCTATTCTCGTGACCTAAATGCCCTGGTTGAATTCTTTGCTAATCATGGCATTAACAGCTGGCGCGATTTCACCCGGCCCTTATTAGAAGCGTGGATAGGCGAATGCCGCGATCGCGAGTTGAGCACGCGCAGCATTGCCCGCCAGCTCTCGGCGGTTCGGCGCTTCTATGACCATCTCGCGCGCACGCAAGAAGTGGGCGAGCACCCAACACGGGGCTATCAGATGAAGCAACGCGGTGTAGCTCTGCCGCAAGTGCTTGATGTCGACCATATTCAGCGACTACTCGATGCTCCGCCGCCTAGCGAGGAAAAAGCCTTGATGCTGTGGCATCGGGACAAAGCCATGCTTGAGCTGTTTTATTCCTCAGGCCTGCGTTTAGCCGAGCTATCACAACTCAAACTCAGTGACATCGACTTAAGTGCCAGGTTAGTCACCGTGATCGGCAAAGGCCGCAAGGTGCGCGTGTTGCCAGTGGGGAAAATGGCCCGCGAGGCCATCATGA
>CAXIBK010000110.1:0-6801 GCA_964022225.1 uncultured Paraperlucidibaca sp. | reverse complement strand
TCGTTAAACCGAATCACCGGGTTGATTACAGTGAAATACCTGAGAACGACATAAAACCGAGGGACATCAAACCAACCGTAATGAAGGTGATACCCAGGCCTCGTAGCCCTTCGGGAACATCGCTGTATTTGAGCTTTTCGCGTATGGCCGCCAACAGAACAATAGCCAAAGCCCATGACACGCCCGAGCCAACGCCATAAACCACTGACTCTGGCAGGTTGTAGTCACGCTCCTGCATGAACAGAGAGCCACCTAAAATGGCACAGTTCACCGTAATCAATGGCAGGTAAATACCCAGCGCGTTATACAACGCCGGCAGGTATTTATCGCAAGCCATTTCAATGACCTGCACCATGGCAGCGATCGTGCAAATGTAGGTGAGAAGTGACAAGAAGCTCAAATCAACCGCGCTAGCACCCTCCAAGCCTGTCCATTGCAAGCCGCCCTCTTTCAAGAAGTATTGCCACATCAGGTTGTTGACCGGCACGGTGATGGTTTGCACCACCACCACCGCCATGCCTAACGAGAACGCTGTAGTGACTTTCTTCGATATCGCCAGAAATGTGCACATACCGAGGAAAAACGACAGCGCCATGTTCTCAATGAACACCGAACGCACAAACAGACTAAGGTAATGTTCCAACATAATCTCTCTCCTGCCTTAGTGTGTTGGCGTCGCGCGCGAATTAGGCGCGATACGGAAATCAGCACTTTCTTGCTGCTCTGTTTTCCAGGAGCGTAACGCCCAGATAATCAAGCCTATCAAGAAGAACGCTGACGGCGGCAGCAGTAGCAAACCATTGGGGATATACCAACCACCATTGCTTACTGTTGGTAGCACAGTGAGGCCGAAGAACGTGCCTGAGCCCAATACCTCACGAATCAAGGCCACCAGCATCAGTAATGCGGAATAACCTAAGCCGTTACCAATGCCGTCGATAAAGCTCAGCGTTGGCGGGTTTTTCATGGCAAACGCCTCTAAACGGCCCATGACGATGCAGTTAGTGATAATCAAGCCTACGAACACCGACATTTGCTTAGCAATGCTCGGGGCAAAAGCGCGCAAAACTTGATCCACAATAATCACCAGTGTCGCAACAATCACCATCTGCACAATGATGCGAATGGAGTTGGGGATGACGCTGCGTATCATCGACACAAACAGGCTAGCGAAAGCTGCCACGGCCGTTAGGCCAATCGACATCGCTAACGCGGTGTTCATATTGGACGTAACCGCCAGTGCCGAGCAGATGCCCAGTACCTGAAAAATTACCGGGTTAGTATTGAGAATAGGGCCTAATAAAATCGATTTGACCGGGGCTTGATCGGACATGGTTACACTCCTGACTCGCGGACTTTACTTAGGAACGCTTTAAAACCTAAGTCGCCCATCCAAAACTCCACCATATTGCTAACGCCATTACTGGTTAGCGTGGCTCCAGACAAAGCATCAATTTGGTACTCAGCACCTGGTTTGGCGGGATCAACTCCACCTTTTTTCAGATGTAAGCGTGGCTGACCTTCGGCCCCATACACATGCTTACCGACCCATTGCGCTTGCCATTTCGGGTTATCGATTTCGCCACCCAGACCCGGTGTTTCGGCTTGATCTGTGAAGGTAATACCAGCAACCGTATTGGCATCATTTTCTAGCACCAAATAGCCATACATGGTCGACCACAAACCATAACCAGAAACTGGCAAGACTAAACGCTGAAGCTGACCTTGCTCATCACGCAGCACATAGACATCAGCCTTCTCGGCACGACGCTTAATATCTGCGACATCTTGCTCGCCGCTTAGCGACATTGAGCTTTCGGGCTGCTTGGTTGCTTTGCGCTGGTCGTAGCGGTCATCAAGCTCAATGCGACTATAGGCGCCAGTGTTCAGGTCGACTAAATAGCGCTCAAACTTCTTAAACTTCGCCCCAACTTCAGCAGCATCACCCTGACCTTCGGCCAAGACACCAGCAGCGGCCAGAATTTTACGTTGTTTATCAAGCGCTTGGTTTTTAAGCTGGATAGGTTTAAGCAAGGTCACCGCTGCCGCTAGTGCCACCGAACAAACCACCGATAGCACAATCGCGACGGTGATGGTTTTTAGCTGAGATTCATTAGCCATTGCGCGCGATCCTCCGCTTAATATTGGATTGCATAACAAAATAATCGATCAGCGGAGCGGTCAAGTTAGCAAACAAAATCGCCAACATCATGCCCTCAGGGTATGCCGGGTTAACGATACGAATCAGTGCCACCATGACGCCAATGACGATGCCAAAAATCCAACGCCCCGTATGTGTCATTGCTGCCGATACCGGATCGGTCGCCATAAACACCATGCCGAAAGCGAAGCCGCCGAGGACTAAATGCCAGTACCACGGCACGGCAAACATCGGGTTGGTATCAGAGCCAATGGCGTTAAATAGCGAGGTAGTGGCGATCATGCCAATCATCACGCCGCCCATAATTCGGAATGAGGCAACACGAGTGGCCAGTAAAATCACCGCGCCAATAGCAATGCCTAAGGTCGACACCTCACCCATAGAGCCGGGAATGTTGCCGATGAAGGCATCAATCCACGAAATAGCTTGTAAGCCGCCCTCACCAACGCGCTGAATCGCTTCAATACCCGCAGCTTTAGCCTGACCCAGTGCAGTAGCACCAGTCCAGCCATCGATAGCCTGTCCCCAAAGTGCTGGGTTCACAGCAGTCCAAACGGTGTCGCCAGACATTTGCGCTGGATAAGCAAAGAACAAGAAGGCGCGACCAGACAAGGCTGGGTTAACGAAGTTTTTGCCGGTACCGCCAAAGACTTCTTTGGCAATGACCACACCAAAGGTGATGCCAAGTGCAACTTGCCAGAGCGGTACAGTCGGTGGGCAAACCAGTGCAAACAGGATTGAAGTAACAAAGAAGCCTTCGTTAACTTCATGACCACGCTTTTGCGCAAATAGCACTTCCCAGAAACCGCCCACAATGAATGTGGTTAGATAAATTGGCACAAAGAATGTGGCGCCATAAACAAAGCAGTGCCAAAGGTTTGTGGCGTCGAAGCCCGCCAGTAGCGAGATCAACCAAACACGCCATGCGTCCACGGCCATATCAGGGGTGCCACCAGGCACATTACCAAGCACCGTTAATGCTTGGTTACCGATGTTCCACATGCCGATGATCATGGCTGGGAATGTTGCCATCCAAACCAAAATCATGATGCGCTTCAAGTCGATAGAGTCGCGCACGTGCGCTGCTGAATGGGTGACTTGCTTGGGGCTATAAAAGAAAGTGTCTACGGCCTCAAATAGCGCCGCCCAATTTTCGTGCTTGCCGCCTTTTTGGAAATCTGGCGCCATTTGTTCGAGTTTATTTTTTACCCAACTCACGGCTTAACCCTCCTTCTCAATGCGGGTCAAAACATCACGAAGGATGGGACCGTATTCATATTTTCCTGGGCAGGCATAAGTGCACAGCGCCAAATCTTCTTCGTCTAACTCGAGAGCGCCAAGAGCGATAGCCTGGTCATCATCGCCAACAATTAGGCTTCTTAGTAGCTGAGTTGGCAGGATATCCAAAGGCATTAACGCCTCATAGCTACCAACTGGCACCATGGCACGCTCGGAGCCATTGGTGCTTGTGGTGAAAGCAAACTCACGCTTCAAAAACTTACCTAAATATAAGTTCAACACTGAGCTACGGTGAGTGCCGGGGCGCACATAGTGCAACAGCTCACGCTCAAACCCCTCTTTTAGCGCTGAAACCTGCAAGTGATAACGACCTAGATAAGCTTCAGCACCACGCGCTTGACGGCCCGACAATACCGAACCCGAAATGCTACGATTTTCGCCAGCAACGAGTTCGCCATCGAGCATCTCAGTAATACTGGCACCAACGACGGTGCGAATTAGGCGTGGCTCTTTTACCACTGGCCCGGCAACAGCAATTACGCGCTGGCTATTGAGGCGACCTGTGACAAATAGACGACCAATCGCCATCACATCTTGATAGTTCAAATGCCAGGCTTGGCGCTGTGCTGATACTGGCGCAACGAAGTGCATGTGAGTGCCAACTAAGCCTGCAGGGTGTGGGCCACTGAAAGTCTCAACACGAGCGTTGCCGGTGCTAAAGTTGTCAGATGGGGCTTTCGCAACAATGACCGGGGCACCTAGTCGCGCCAACACCGCCAAGCCATTTACAAAGGCAGGTTCATCTTCAGCGATGACCAATGCTGGCTGCACAGCATGCGGATTAGTATCCATGGCATTAACAAACAGTGCCGATGGCGTAGTGCCTGGAACTGGCACTTTGCTAAATGGTCGTGTGCGCAGCGCAGTCCATAGGCCGGAAACACGCAGCTGCTCGGTGACAGCTTCCGCACTTAATGAAGGTAAAGATTCAACGCTGTGTGCGGTGAAGCTTTCAACCTCGGTAATAGCGGGATCGATGTCGATAACCAGTGATAAGAATACTCGCCGAGCACCGCGATTCACCGCGCGCACACGACCGCTGACGGGGGCCGTAAATACGACCTGAGCGTTCTTTTTATCACTGAAAAGAATTTGGCCACAACGAACGCTATCGCCTTCGGCGACTCGCATGGTGGGCTGTAAACCGGGGTAGTCGGCACCAACAATAGCCACTGAGCGCACGGCAGGCGAACGGCTAATGGCTTGCTTGGGCGCTCCAGACAAAGGCAGATTAAGGCCTCGCTTGATTTTAATCATGGTAGGTTCCAGCGCGTCTAAGACTAATCTTCACCGTCACGCTCTGCGTGGCACGGTCCGATACTTATTTTTCTAAAATACAACAGGCGCAAGGCCTTATAAAACGCTGAGTGGAGGTATAAGCCTCCACTCAATTTGGCTAGATTAACCTTCTAGCGGCAACGTTAGGTAGTGCGCGCCAGCAATTTGCTCGGCAATACGCATCACCTGGCAGCTATAGCCCATCTCGTTGTCATACCAGACATAGAGATTGGCGTGGTTGCCGTTAACGATCGTGGCTTGAGCATCAAAAACACCTGCCGAACGCGAACCGATGAAATCGGTCGAAACCACTTCGGTTGAGTTAGTGAAGTCGATTTGCTCTTGCAGACCTGAGTGCAACGAGATATTACGCAAAAACTCATTGAGCTCTTCGCGGCTTGCTGCTTTTTCTAAAGTTAGGCTCAAAATAGCCATGGACACATTCGGTGTTGGTACGCGAATCGAGTTACCAGTGAGCTTACCTAACAACTCAGGCAATGCTTTAGCAACGGCTTTCGCGGCACCAGTTTCGGTAATAACCATGTTAAGCACAACCGAGCGACCACGGCGATCAGCCTTATGGTAGTTGTCGATCAGGTTTTGATCATTAGTGAATGAGTGCACAGTTTCAACGTGACCAGACGAAATGCCGTACTGATCGTTCATCACTTTCAATATCGGCGTGATGGCATTCGTCGTGCATGAAGCCGCAGACAGAATGGCGTCATCGTCATTAATGGTGTCGCTATTAACGCCATAAACAATGTTTTTGATGTCGCCTTTGGCTGGCGCTGTCAGTACGACGCGAGCAACGCCAGGGCACTTCAAGTGGCGGCCTAAGCCTTCGCGGTCTTTTAGCTTGCCCGTGTTATCGATGAGCAAGGCGTTATTAATGCCGTAAGCGGCGTAATCGATGTCTTCTGGGTTGCTGCCATAGATGACTTTGATGAAGTTACCGTTGGCGATGATGGCTTCGTTTTCTTCATCAACCGAAATCGTGCCCTCAAATGGGCCGTGAATGGAGTCACGACGTAATAGTGAGGCGCGTTTTTGTAAGTCACCATCGGTAGTTTTACGTACAACGATGGCACGCAAGCGCAAACCACCTTCATTGCCGGCTTTTTCGATAAGCAAGCGCGCCAAAATACGACCAATACGGCCAAAGCCATAAAGCACAACATCGCGTGGCTCGCCCAAGGACTTCAGGCCAACGCCTGGTGCAACGGCCTTCTCAACAAAGGCGCGCAGGTCTTGGCCCGCGCCATGTTCGCGGAAGTCGATGGCGATTTTGCCGATATCCACTTGGCAGGCACCGAGGCCTAAATCTTTCACCATTTCAAGAATAGGGAAGGTATCGACCACCGACAAATCACCGGCAATCATGCGCACACGACGGTGATATTTGAGGATTTGAATCACCGAACGATTCACTAAAGCGCGACCAAACACCGTAATAATGACGTTGTTTTCACGGTGTAAATTACCAATCTGCGGAATCATCGACTCAGCAATGGCTTCACGGTTTTTCCAACGACCAAAGTGGTCGGCTTGCAGTGCTTTAATGGTATCGACAGACACGATAGAGAACCTCACGGGGCATTTTAGATGGGGCGAAGTTTACGGTTTTACGCCGGCTCCGACCAGTCTTGTCATACTTAGTGTGTCAAATGCGGATAAACGGTAGACAAAAGTCTTAAGTGGCAGCGTCTTTATCAGCTTTTCTACGCGTGAATACCGGCGAGTCGGGTCGCGACAGTGCTGCATCGTAGCGGTAACCATCAATATTGAACCCTAACAGAGCCTCTGGCGTACTAATGCGCTCCTGGATCAACAACGCCGCCATCCTGCCACTAGCTTTTAAAAAAAAAAAACTGATGATTTTGAATTGACCATTTTTTTCATCACGAAATTGCGGCGTAATTAGGCGCCCCTGCAATTTTTTCGGCTGGATAGCTCGGAAGTACTCTTGCGATGCTAGGTTTACCAAAACGTCATCGCCTTGCTCAGCTACAGCAGTGTTTACAGCCTCGGTGAGCTGATCGCCCCAAAACTCGTAGAGATTT
>CAXIBK010000109.1:0-6878 GCA_964022225.1 uncultured Paraperlucidibaca sp. | reverse complement strand
CCTACGACCTTCGCATTACGAATGCGCTGCTCTACCAACTGAGCTACACCGGCTAAGGCGGGGAGTGGATTTTAACGGCGCCCATCAGCGCTGACAAGCAACGAAAGCATATCGCCGCGAATACTCACTCAAGCGCTGAAAAAATAATTTGATCTCGCCCTAGCGAAAGCCTTTTGCCGTGCCTACGCTTTTTAAGCACAGGACACGCCCACCCCGGGCGCATGGCAAGGAGGCCACCTTATGCGTATCTCAGCGCGCGGTTTTAGCTTGATCGAACTGATGATTGTCGTCGCCATTGTCGCTGTGTTGTCGGCGGTAGCGGTGCCGCAATACCAAGATTACTTAACGCGGGCGCGATGGTCGGTAAACCTCACTCAAGTTGAACCTTTTAAGCTCGCGGTTGCCGAGTGTTTACAGCAAGAAGGTGGACTGGCCACTGCTTGCGATACCGCAGCAAAAATTGGACTGACCGCACTGCCTGCACCACAGCACAGTACAGGAGCGCTCACTTTAACTAGCAGTGGCACTGACACGGTAGTCGCCACCGTAACAGGCAACGCCAAGGCTGGCGATTGCGTAGTAACACTCACCGGCGTACTGGCCGATGACATGCTGAGCTGGACATTAGCCAATGTAGCTAATGGCGCTATCAATGCTTGCACTCGCCAACGTACCGGCGTCTAGGCAGCGTTATGAACCAGCGCCCAGCCATTGCCCTGCCTCGCCAAGATGACGATATCGTGCCGTGGCTTAGTACTCTGCTGCGCCAGGCTGTTAGCCTTGGCGCCTCAGATTTACATATCGATGCGATGGCTGATGGCGCACAACTGCGCTTGCGCATTCACGGCTTACTTCATGACTGGCAACATATTCCCGCGCAATGGCAAGGCCGGCTAGTTTCACGCATCAAAGTCTTGGCCAGTCTTGATTTGGCCGAGCGGCGACTACCTCAAGATGGCCGTCTCAGCCTACCTGATGTCGGTAGCCTACGTGTCGCTAGCTTGCCAACATTGCATGGTGAAAAGCTTTGCTTAAGGCTTTGCGAAACAGGTGCTTTACGCAATCTAGCTGAGCTTAATTTACCCAATCATATCGGCGCCAATCTTGATCACGCTCTACAGTGCCCTGATGGCTTAATTCTGATCACCGGCCCCACTGGTTCAGGCAAAACCACCACGCTATATGCCTGCCTGCAAGCACTGAACTCACGCGAACGGCATATCGCCACTGTCGAAGATCCCATCGAGCATATTTTGGCGGGCGTTAACCAAACCGCGATTACGCCGCGCATCGGCTTGGGCTTTGCGGAAATCTTACGTGCGCTTTTGCGCCATGACCCCGATGTCATCATGGTTGGCGAAATTCGTGATAAAGCCACCGCCGATATGGCCGTGCAAGCAGCCGAAACTGGACACTTGGTGTTATCGACACTGCACACCGGCAGCGCTCTAGAAAGCCTAACGCGGCTGCGGCACTTGGGCGTGCCGGATTATTTAGTTAGTAGCTGCTTACGCTTGGTACTGTCGCAACGCCTAGTTCGCAAGCGCTGTGGCCATTGCGCGCCACTCAGCCGTTTCGGCTGCATCGAATGCATAGATGGTTATCAAGGCCGACTCGGGCTATATGAAGCGCTAGCACTCACCCCAGAAATCGTTAATGCCTGGGCCAATGGTGCCGATCAGCGCGAATTGAGCACATTGTTAATAAAGCAGCGCTGGCACTCAATGCGCGAACACGCCGCCGAATGTGTGAGCTCTGGCTTAACGGAAGTGCGCGAAATCGAGCGCGTATTAGGCCGTGAACTATGCATACATTAGGACAACGTTTACAGAGTTGGCGCGAGCGACCACAAGCGCCTGTAGCCTCTGTTCGTCGCCAATGGTTAGCGCAATTGGCAATGCTACTGCGCTCTGGCATTGCCCTACACCCCGCACTAGGCCTTCTACAACTGCAGCAGCCCGTGCCTCAGCAACGCTGGTGGCAACCGGTACTCAATGGCATTGAGCAAGGCCAGAGTCTGTCACACAGCCTTAGCCGGAAACAGGTATTTAGCGCGACCGACATCGCGCTCTTAGGAGTAGCTGAGCAAACAGGCAGGCTCAATGAGCAGCTCAGTCGCTTAGTCCATACCCAGCAACGCCGACAAAGCTTGAAGCAAGAGGTGCAACGCGCCATTCGCTACCCTTTGGTAGTGCTCGCCGGCGCATTAATAGTCAGTGCTTATCTGCTCACACAAGTAGTGCCAAGCTTTGCCGAGCTCTATGCCAGTTTCGATGCAGAGCTACCTTGGCTTACTCAGCGCGTGATGAACTTGAGCACTTGGGTAGCAAATTACGGGCTGCATTTGCTTGCGGCGGTGGCGCTTATCAGCAGCGCATTAGCATGCCTTTGGCGGCGTTCATCTGCCGTACGAGCTAGGCTCTATCGCCTGCTCTGGCATTTGCCAGTAGCCGGCCCACTCACGCGAGCGCATGCCCTGAGTCAATGGCACCGCGGGCTCTGCGAAACCCTAAGTGCCGGTCTATCGTTTGTCGATGCGCTCGACTGTACTGCCAGCCTCATTGGGCAGTCGCCACTGAGTAGTGCTCAAATGCCTTTGCGCGATGCAGTTTGCCATGGCCAACGTTTATCCGAAGCGCTCAAGCAACAGTCGCTTTACCCTGCATTGAGCTGGCAAATGATCGCCATTGGCGAAGAATCGGGTATGCTCGCGACCATGCTAGAGACCCTGGCTGCGCAATTTGAGGCCGAACTTGAACACCGCTGCGAGCGATCGGTCAAGCTCATTGAGCCCTTGCTCATGGCGTTTTTAGGCGTCATTGTTGGTACCCTAGTGCTCTCGCTCTACCTTCCACTATTTCAATTAGGTCAGGTGATTTAATGCTCTTGCTGGTGGTCATCTTCGGTCTCATCATCGGCAGCTTTTGCAATGTCGTGATTCATCGCACACCTAAACAAATGGATGCGGAATATCGCGCCGATGTCATTGCTTATCTTGATGCCCACGAGCTGCCAAACCCTCTTACCGATACTGCTTCAACAGCCACGCATAGATTTGACCTCAGTCATCCTCGCTCACACTGCCCGCATTGCCATACACCGTTGCGTCTTCGCGATCTTTGGCCGGTGTTTAGCTGGTTGTTTTTGCGCGGCCGCTGCCATCATTGCCAAGCTCGCATCAGCATTCGCTACCCCTTAGTTGAACTCTCAGTTGCCGCCATTGCGCTGACGTCAGTGTTGAGCTTAGGTTGGCAATTGAGCGCAGTCGCTGCGGCTGTTTTTAGTACCCTACTATTAGTCTCTGCACTCATCGATTTTGATAGCCAATGGCTGCCCGACCGCCTCACGCTATTGCTGCTGTGGCTGGGCCTGCTCGCCACGGCAATGGACATCAACCCAATGTCTATTTCACTGCACGAAGCCGTTATCGCCTGCGCCCTTAGCTACGGTGTATTTTGGAGCTTAGCGGCTGGCTTCAAGCTCTTTACTGGGCGCGATGGCCTCGGTGGCGGCGACACCAAATTACTCGCAGCGCTTGGCGCTTGGCTCGGCCCCTGGGCACTACCTAATTTACTGCTGATGGCCTCAATTATTGGCCTTGCCTTTGCGCTTTGGCTGCGCTGGCGTAAAGGCGAGCATGGCGCATTTGCCTTCGGCCCTGCTCTCGCAATTGCCGGCGCTGTGTTGTTTTGGCAGCCGCTAGTCGCTACCCTTGCCGACTCATTTGCAACTCAGTCACAGACGCTATGGCCGCTTGGATTTTAGGAGTTAGCGGCGGCATCGGATCAGGAAAAACTGCCGCCACCGATCATTTTCAAACTCTGGGTATCGACGTAATCGATGCCGATATTGTCGCGCGTGAAATCGTCCAAATCGGAGAGCCTGCCCTCGCCGCCATTGCTGATCATTTTGGTGCTCATATTTTGCTAGCCGATGGCACGCTAAACCGCGCTGCATTACGCGAAATCGTTTTCGCCGAGCCAGATCAGCGCAAGGCGTTGGAAGCGATCACGCACCCAGCCATTCGTCAGCGCTTATATGAGCAATGCATGGCAGCACAATCACCCTATGCTATTTTGGCCTCGCCCTTGCTTTGGGAGTCAGGCCAAGCTGCGTTGACACAGCGCAGTTTATTAATCGATGTTTCAGAGACGACTCAACTAGCACGGGCCAGCCAGCGTGATGGCGTTAGCGAGGCGCAAATTCGCGCCATCATGGCCGCGCAATGGACACGCAAGCAGCGCTTGGCCGCAGCCGATGATGTCATCAGCAATGAAGGCTCAATAGCTGAGCTTCAACAACAGATTAACGATATTCACCAAACCTATCTCGCGTGGCAACCATGAGCGACAGCGTAAAACTTCCCGATGATGATGACGGCGTAGCCATACTCAATTGCCCAAGCTGCAAGCGTTTGGTGCGCTGGGAGCCGGCATCAGAGTTTCGGCCTTTTTGCAGCGAGCGCTGCCGGTTAATTGACTTAGGCGCATGGGCCAGTGAACGCTATGCCATTCCAGCCCAAACACCGCCCGATGAATTTGATGAGAGCGAGTGATTAAAACCCACTAATGCCCGCGACGCCAACGCCACCATGGCGGTGCGCCTGAGCCACATGTGACGGATTCAAGCCACCCAGTGCATACACCGGCAGTGTCGTTGCCTGCACCAGAGCTGCCCAAGCAGGCCAGCCCAAACCGGTAGCATTAGGATGCGATGGCGTCGGCAATACTGGCGATAACCATGCCCAATCAGCCGCCACTGCTTGGGCCAGTGCCAGCTCATCAGCATCATGAGTCGCCACCGCTAAGCAATATCCAATCGGTAACACATTGGTCTTGCCCAAACCCTGCTGCTGCCACTGCAAAGCTTGTGATGAGCTAGCATGAAAACCAAACGCGGTAACCGCAGCACAAGCGCGCACATCGCCGTGCAATAGCAAAGGAAGGCCTACCGCTTCAGTTAAGACCAGCGCTCGCTTAGCCAGCTCGACATAAGCGGCTAATGGCCATTGCGGTAAGCGCAGCACGAGACCGTGACTTTCGCCAGATAACTCGCAGCGCTCAGTCACCCAATCCAACACCATACGCTCACTAGACGAGCCATTAAACGCAAAACCGGGTGTGATATGCCAACACGATGGCCAGCGCAACGCAGCAATTAACGGCGCGTTGGCTGCCGGAGTCGGCAATAAAGCAATGGCATCGGGCTTTTCCCAACGCAAGGCCTGAGCTTCGCAACTCTGCAGCGAGGCACACTTTGCGGCACTCAGCGCTAGCGTATAGGCGACGATAGTGAGTGATCGATCAGGATAGCTGAACTGGCGAGTCAGCAGAGGCTGCAACAGCACCGCGGCAGAGCTAGATAAGTCAAGCCCGATCTCCTCGCGCAACTCACGCGCAAGCGCAGCTTCATCGGATTCGCCGACTTCGACCTTACCGCCAGGAAACTCCCAAGTACCACCCAGATGCGCTTTGGCAGCGCGCTGAGCTAGCAATACTTCGCCTAGCTCATTGCGGCACACCGCCACGACCACACGCATCTTAGGAGCGGTAGTCGGCGTTGATTTTCACGTAGTCGTATGACAAGTCGCAGGTCCACACCGTATCGCAGGCAGTGCCGCGAGCAAGATCGATGCGAATAGTGATTTCCGGCTGTGACATCACACGTGAGCCTTGCGCTTCGGTATACGAAGCAGCGGCGCCACCATGCTCACAAAGCAGCACATCATCGAGCCAAACGCGCAAAATACTCACGTCTAGCGCGGGCACACCGGCACGGCCAATAGCAGCTAAAATACGCCCCCAGTTCGGATCAGAGGCAAAAAATGCTGTTTTGATCAACGGTGAATGCGCCACGGCATAAGCCACATCACAGCACTCATCGGTATTCGCGCCGCCCTCGACACGCACTGTCATAAACTTGGTTGCACCCTCACCATCACGCACAATGAGTTGTGCTAGGCGCAGAAACACGCGCTGCAGCACCGGCAGCGCCGCCACAAATAATGGATCATTACGATCAGTAAGCAGAGCATTGCCAGCTTGCCCTGTTGCCATCAACACGCAAGCGTCGTTGGTTGAGGTGTCGCCATCGATGGTGATGCGATTAAACGACATGTCAGCAAGCTCACGAAGCACCGCCTGTAATAGCTCAGGTGCAATTGCTAAATCAGTCGCAACATAACCCAACATGGTTGCCATATTGGGGCGAATCATGCCCGCACCTTTGGAGATGCCAGTTACCGTATAGGTCACGCCATCGACGCTAAATTGCTCGCTCGCACCTTTCGGCAGCGTGTCGGTAGTCATGATGCCCGCCGCAGCTTCAGCCCATTGCTCGGCAGCTAAGGACCCGATAGCCTGTGGCAGGCCTGCCTGAAGGCGCGCTACGGGCAGCAACTCGCCAATCACGCCGGTCGAAAATGGCAGCACTTCATGTGGCTCAGCACCCACCAACTTCGCCAAGCTCTCACAGCTCAGCTCAGCCACAGTCATGCCGGCAGCGCCGGTACCTGCGTTGGCGTTGCCGGTATTGATGACTAAGTAGCGCGGTGAAGCCTCGGCTAAATGGCGCTGAGCAACACGCACAGGTGCGGCACAAAAAGCATTGGTGGTAAACACAGCGGCGGTATGCGTGCCCGCGGCCAACTCAAAAACTACCAAATCGCGGCGATTTTTATAGCGGATGCCGGCTTCAGCAAAACCAATCTTCACACCTGCGACCGGATGCATTACCGGCATCGACACATCACCCACCGCCATGACCGACTCCTACGACGCTAGTGCGTCAGCATTCATTACGCTAATTGTCCGTGACACTGTTTGTATTTACGGCCCGAACCACAAGGGCAGGGATCATTTCGGCCAATCTTTTCACCT
>CAXIBK010000108.1:0-7141 GCA_964022225.1 uncultured Paraperlucidibaca sp. | reverse complement strand
CATGTGTTAGCGAGCTTGAAAAAGCACTAAGACGCGAAGTGACACCAAAGTGAGACTGCTGCAGTTAAGCAACAGTCGTGAGTAAAGTGCCGGAGTAAACCATGGCCGTTCAACAGAACCGTAAAAGCCGTTCACGTCGCGACATGCGTCGTTCGCATGATGCCTTGACTGGCCCAACCCTGAGCGTCGATCAAACCACTGGTGAATTGCACCGTCGTCATCACGTCACCAAAGATGGCTTCTACCGTGGCCACCAGCTCTTTGGTGCAAAAGACGAAGCATAAGACGCAGTAATCTATGACGATTACGCTGGCGGTTGATGTAATGGGAGGCGATTTCGGTGCCTCCGTTACAGTGCCAGCGGCGTTAAAAATAGCCGCCATTGCCCCCGACGTATGTTTTCTGTTGGTGGGCGATGAAGCGGCTATTTTGCCATTTCTGGAAAAAATACCAGATGCTCTGCGCAAGCGTATTAGCATTGTGCACACCAGCGAATTCGTCACCATGGACGATAAAGTCTCGGTGGCGCTACGTCAGAAAAAGCGCTCGTCCATGCGCCTAGCTGCTGAGGCAGTTCGCGATGGTCAAGCTCAAGCCTGCATCTCTGCGGGCAATACTGGCGCGCTCATGGCCGTTAGCCGCTTTGTGCTAAAAACGCATCCCGCAATAGATCGCCCAGCCATCATGACGGCCCTGCCAACGCAGCGTGGTCATGTTCATATGCTTGATCTTGGCGCTAATGTTGATTCTGAGCCTGCTCATTTGCTGCAGTTCGCTCGAATGGGCTCGCTTGTGGCAGGTGCGCTCGATGGCCACGCTAGTCCACGAGTGGCGCTGCTCAATATTGGCGAAGAAGAAATCAAAGGCAACGATCTCATTAAGCAGACGCACGAGCTGCTGCGTAACTCCGGTTTAAATTACATTGGCTATATCGAAGGCGATGGCATTTTCCGTGGCGAAGCAGAAGTGGTTGTCTGTGATGGTTTCGTTGGCAATATCGCGCTGAAAAGTTCTGAGGGTGTGGCGAAAATGATCGCCGCCATGATCAAAGTACAGATCAAGCGTAATTGGCTGACCAAGATCGTAGGTGCTTTGGCTTACCCTATTTGGCGTGGCTTGAAGTCACAAATGGATCCTAGTCGCTACAACGGCGCCAGCCTCGTGGGCCTCAATGGCATTGTCATCAAAAGCCATGGTAGCGCCGATATTTCCTCCTTTGCGCATGCGCTTGAAGTCGCTATGTTAGAGGTGCGCAAAGATATTCCTGGCCTTATTTCGCGACGCTTTAGCGAGGCCGAGAGCAGCGCCGCTAGCGAATAATAACAATTCATCTACTCATAAAAAGGACCAACTATGACGACGACTGCATGGGTATTCCCAGGTCAAGGCTCGCAGAGCATTGGCATGCTTGCTGACTTGGCTGCTAGTTATCCCATTATTGAAGCTACGTTTGTTGAAGCTTCGGCCGCCTTGGGTAAAGACTTGTGGGCATTGGCGCAAAACGGCCCAGAGGCCGAGATGAACGCTACCGAAAATACGCAACCGTTATTGCTGGTGGCTGGCATTGCCATCTGGCGTGCCTGGCAGCAAGCGGGTGGTCCAGCGCCTGCATATTTAGCTGGCCATTCTTTGGGCGAATATACCGCGCTGGTTGCTGCTGAAGTGATTTCACTAGCTGATGGTGTGCGCCTAGTCGCCGAGCGTGGTCGCTTGATGCAAGATGCTGTGCCTGCAGGCGAGGGCGCGATGGCCGCGATTTTAGGCCTCGATAATGATCAGGTCATTGCCGCCTGTAAGGCTGTTGCTGATGGCGATGTCGTTTCCGCTGTTAACTTTAATGCGCCCGGCCAAGTGGTTATTGCTGGCAGTGCCGCAGCCGTTGATCGCGCCATTGTGGAGTGCAAAGCAGCTGGCGCTAAGCGTGCGCTACCACTATCAGTGAGCGCGCCGTCGCATTGCGCTTTGATGCGCCCTGCGGCAGAGGAGTTGGCTAAATGCTTCTACGCACTATCGTTTGAGAAGCCAACCATTCCGGTGGTACAGAATGTGTCGGCAAAAGTCGCAAGCGATACCGCGACATTGCAAGCGGCATTGGTCGAGCAGCTCTACAGCCCCGTGCGCTGGGTGGAGTGTATTGAACAGTTGGCCGCCTTAGGTGTAACACAAATAGTGGAAAGTGGCCCTGGCAAAGTACTCACGGGCTTGAATAAGCGCATTGATAAAAATATGACCCATTGGTCACTGGATTCAACCGAAGGTATGACTGCTGCGTTAGAATCACTTTGCTAAGCTAAGACGGTCGGCTTGAAAGTTGTTTTGAGCCTGGGGATTAAATATGAGTGAATCAGAAAAAGTAGCACTAGTCACTGGTGCTACGCGTGGCATAGGCCGAGCAATCGCTTTGGCCCTAGGTCAACAAGGTCATACTGTTGTTGGCACGGCGACCACTGCCGAAGGTGCTGAGCGCATTAGTGCTGCATTTGCTGAGGCGGGTGTGAAAGGTAAGGGCGTCGTGCTCAATGTCGCTGATGCTGAATCTATTGATCAAACCATTGCCGCAATTAATGCTGAGTTTGGCGCGCCACAGATCGTGGTCAATAACGCCGGCATCACCCGCGATAACCTCATGCTGCGCATGAAGACCGATGAGTGGGATGACGTTATCAATACTAATTTATCGGCGATTTTCCGCCTTACCAAGGCATGCCTGAAAGGTATGACCAAGGCGCGCTGGGGTCGCATTATTAACATCAGCTCGGTAGTTGGCTCCATGGGTAACCCTGGACAGGCCAATTACGCTGCTGCAAAAGCTGGGCTTGAAGGCTTTAGCCGTGCTTTGGCTGCTGAGATTGCTTCGCGCAATATCACGGTCAACTCCATTGCTCCAGGTTTTATTGAAACTGATATGACTCAGGCTTTGCCGGAGACGCAACGCGAGTTGTTACTCAAGCAAGTGCCGGCGGGTCGTTTAGGGCAACCGGAAGATATCGCTTCTGCGGTCGCGTTTTTGGCCTCAGATGCGGCATCTTACATCACTGGAACCACGCTGCACGTCAACGGCGGCATGTACATGGCCTAATATAAGGCTATGAAATTCCTACATAAGTTGGCTGAAACAACTACTTACGGTTTGACGGCAGGCTGTTCTTGCCAGCCACAAGTCGCTTCACTAGACTTAGTCGCGACTTGTCGGCCTAACCGACATCACAGGAGATAAACGTGAGCACAATCGAAGAACGCGTCAAAAAAATCGTTGCCGAACAACTGGGTGTTAAGTTGGAAGAAGTAACTAACGAAGCTTCATTTGTCGATGATTTGGGCGCTGACTCGCTGGATACCGTTGAATTGGTGATGGCGTTGGAAGAAGAATTTGAAACTGAAATCCCCGATGAAGACGCTGAGAAAATCAGCACCGTGCAAACGGCCATTGACTATGTTACTGCGCACAGCAAGCAGTAAATAGTTTGTGTAAAAAGCCGCAGTAGCGTTTGCGCTCCTGCGGCTTTTTCGTGTCAGAGAGTGGAGAAATAAATGGCAAAGCGTCGCGTAGTAGTCACAGGCCTGGGCATGCTTACCGGGCTTGGTGCCAGTGTGGAGTCGACCTGGCAGGGCATTAAAGCAGGCCAAAGTGGCATACGCACGATTACAGATTTTGACTGCAGCTCATTGACCACTCAGTTTGCTGGTCAAGTGCCTGATTTTGTTGTCGACGATTATATGCCTGCGAAAGAAGCGCGGCGCATTGATGGCTTTATTCAGTATGGCCTCGCAGCAGGTTGTCAGGCCATGCAAGATTCTGGTCTTGAAATTACAGAGGCTAATTGTGACCGTGTTGGTGTTGCTTTGGGCTCGGGTATTGGTGGTTTAAACACGATTACTACCACCCACACTAATTTAATTGAGGGCGGCCCACGTAAGGTGTCGCCATTTTTTGTACCTGGCTCCATTATCAATATGGCAGCTGGTATGTTGGCCATTCGTTATGGCCTAAAGGGCCCAAACATTGCAATTGCTACGGCCTGCACGACAGGTACGCATAGCATAGGCATGGCAGCTCGAATGATTGCCTATGGCGATGCTGATGCCATGTTGGCTGGTGGTGCGGAGAAAGCGGTTAATTTACTAGGTTTGGCGGGCTTCGCTGCACCACGCGCGTTATCGACTCGTAACGATGACCCTACAGCTGCCAGCCGACCATTTGACCGAGATCGCGATGGCTTTGTCATGGGCGATGGTGCTGGTGTGGTCATGCTTGAATTACTCGAGCATGCACAAGCACGTGGCGCCAAAATATACGCCGAACTGGTGGGTTTTGGCATGAGCGAGGATGCATTTCACATGACTTCGCCTGCCGAGAACGGTGCCGGCGCAGCAGCGGCCATGCGTAATGCCTTAAAAGACGCCGAGCTGAATCCTGAGCAAGTGGATTATATCAATGCGCATGGCACTTCAACTTCGGCTGGAGATGTTGCTGAATCGGTTGCTATTGAGCAGGTATTTGGCGACCACGCCACAAAGCTGGCGGTCAGTTCGACGAAGTCTATGACGGGGCATTTGCTTGGTGCAGCCGGTGGTGTAGAAGCGATTTTCAGCATTTTGGCAATACGTGACCAAGTTGTGCCACCTACCATCAATCTCGATAATGTCGATCCACAATGCCGTCTCGACTATGTGCCGCATACCGCGCGTGAGCAGCGTGTGGATGTCGTGGTGTCGAACTCCTTTGGCTTTGGTGGCACCAATGCCTCGTTGGTGTTTCGGCGTCTGTGACGCAGCTACCGGTGAGTGTTTGGCGCGGCACTGAACAGCTTGATGCCATCGCCAGCGATGATCGCAGCCTACGCTATGGCGATGGCCTGTTTGAGACCATACGAGTCTTGGCAGGCAGACCAGTGCTCATGGAGCAACATTGGGCGCGCCTTAGCGTAGGCTGCGAGCGATTAGGTCTGCCAGATGAGTCTATTTGGCGCACCCATGTAGCGTCATTTTTAGCTAATCGCCACGATGGCATTTTGCGAATTCAAGTCAGCGCTGGCTCCGGCGGCCGTGGCTATGCGCGCCCTAGCACCTGCCAGCCAGTATTGATTTTGCATTGGTTCGATGAGCCGATGTCGCCGAGCGATTGGGCGGAGAAGGGCATTTGCATAGCAGAGGCGAGCTTACGATTGGCTGAGCAGCCTGCGTTGGCAGGCATCAAGCACAGCAATCGACTCGAGCAAGTGCTGCTAAGGCAAGAACTCAGCACCATGCCTGAATGCCAAGAAGCCGTGGTATATGACCAGTCTGGACGCGTTATAGAGGGCGTGTTTAGCAATCTATTTTTTGTCCGTGATGGCCAATTGCACACGCCGTCGCTAGGCCGTTGCGGTGTGCGCGGAGTGCTTCGTGATGCTTTGCTTGATGCATGCGTGGAGCACGGCATCATCGCTAAAGTTGGGGATTTTACGCGCGATGACTTACTCAGTGCCGACGCCATTTTCTTCGTTAATAGTGTCAATGGTTTGTGGCCGGTGCGGCGTTGGTTATCGGGACAAGAGCAGCTCATTTCCGCTAGTTTGAGTAATGCAAACAGCGCAAGCCACGATAAGGCTTGGCGAATCGATGCAATCACCCGACAATGCCAAGACATCATTGCCCCGTGGTTTGCTAACGCATGAGTACACTCGCTGTCCCAAAAAAGCAGATTCGTAAACGCCGCTGGTTGTTAATGGCTGTTTTGGTCGTGCTCGCCATTATTGCTTATCGCATTTTTTTGCAATCGGTCACTTTGCCTACCGAGGGCATAAAGCTGCGTGTGGCGCGAGGCAGCCACTGGCAGCAGGTGGCGGCTCAGCTCAGTGAGCAGGGCATTATTCATAGCCAATGGTCGCTGCGTGCCTACTTATTTTTTCGCCCCGGCGAAGAGGTGCTACTGCCGGGCGTTTTTAATTTCCGTCCGCCAATGACGCTTGAGCAATTGGTGGCGCGACTTTCGCAAGCTCCCGATGGCACTCCAGCGATGCTGGTGGTTGAGGGCACGCGCTACAGCGACTTGCTGGCAACCATTGCTGCTCGTGATGATGTGCGTCATAGCGTTGCCGAAATGACTGATGAGCAAGTGTTGGCGGCCATCGGCGCCGAAGAGTCGCATCCCGAGGGGCTGTTTGCGCCTGACACTTATGTGATGGACGACGATACGCGCGATATTGATATTTTGCGCCGGCTATATTTGCGGCAAAAACGCATTTTGGCAGCGGAGTGGGCGGCGCGTGCGCCTGACTTGCCCTATAAAACGCCTTATGAGGCGTTGATCATGGCGTCGATTATTGAAAAAGAAACTTCACGTAACGATGAGCGCGCGCAAGTGGCTGGTGTTTTTGTACGGCGCATGAAAATTGGCATGCGCTTACAAACCGACCCCACCGTGATTTACGGCATGGGTGAGGCGTTTCGCGGCAATATCTCCCGCAAAGATCTGCGTGCCGCCACCGACTACAATACCTATCGCATCGATGGCCTACCACCAACACCAATTGCCTTGCCAAGCCGTGCATCGATTCATGCTGCGCTGCATCCCGCCGAGGGTGACGCGATCTTCTTTGTTGCCGATGGTAAGGGCAGGCATATTTTTTCCGCGACGCTTAAAGAGCATAACAATGCGGTGAACAAGTATCAGCGCCGATGAATAAGCATCCGTTATGGCCACGTTTCATCACCTTGGAGGGTGGTGAGGGCGTTGGCAAAAGCACTAATCTTGCTGCGATGGCAGAGTTGCTGCGCGCCACAGGTCGTGAGCTAGTGGTCACGCGTGAGCCCGGCGGCACACCACTGGCAGAGACTATTCGCGAAGTATTGCTGGCCCCCCGCGATGAAAAAGTGGCGCCCGATGCCGAGCTATTGTTGCTTTTTGCCGGTCGTGCACAGCATTGGCAGCAGGTAGTTTTACCAGCGCTTAAGCGTGGTGCTTGGGTGCTTTGCGATCGCTTTTTAGATGCGACCTATGCCTATCAAGGCGGTGGCCGTGGCCTGGATATCTCGCTAATTGATCGTCTTGCCGAACTCGTGCTGAAAGCCCAAGGCCCGGCACTCACCATACTACTTGATGTTGATGTTGCCACGGGCATGGCCCGTGCTGCTGAGCGCGCGGCACTTGATCGCTTCG
>CAXIBK010000107.1:0-7217 GCA_964022225.1 uncultured Paraperlucidibaca sp. | reverse complement strand
AAAACCAAAGGTGTAGGCATTTGGAACTCGCCGCGAACGCCAGTCGCTCACAGCACAGGCCAGCAACCACAATGGAATAAGCAGAACAACGACATGACTCATATGCAGCTGCCTATAAGGACATACTTGCTGAAGCCCTTAAGTCGGTAGGAACTCTAGGCACCGCACCGATACCTGGAAGGCGAATAATCGGAACAATAGGGTTTGTTGCGTAATTAGGATACACCAGTGTGATCTCTAAGCGCCCACCTGAGAAAATCGGCGGGCTAACTGCAATATTATCAACGATAGGTTGAGTCCAACGCGTAGGAAAGTGCATGCCTTCAATTTGCTTTTTAAGCTCAGCAGCAACTACAGCAGTAACCGCACTCTCATAAATAGCGCGAACATCATCGTAATCTTCATAATGCACCGCGCTAGTGATCACTGGCACTAGTGCTGCTAAGCGAGCAGATTCGGCAACACTCCGGTGCATAGCTTGTGTTAGCACCAAAGGAAACATATAGCTAACTAAGCCCCAAAAAACCGTGAATATAATAGTAAAAACTAGGGCAAACTCAATAACAACAACACCCTTCTCATGCGTTTTTGGCCTATGCCTAAGTTTCATATCATTTCATCCGCACACTAGCTTCAACATGAAGAAAGTCATTGGGAATATTGGGAATTCTGCCTACTCCCGGTAGATTTAACTGAGGTACTAGAGGGTTAGAATTATAGTTAGGATAATCTATTACTATTACTAATTCTCGCAAATCAATACTTCTGCCACTGGATGTAGATATGGAAATAACCTTTACACTAGAGGAAACATTTAATTTACTCTCAAATGCAGTCGGCAGAAATTTTTTCAGTGTTGATTCTGCGATACTTTTTGATAGCGCTTTTAAATTGGGTGCCTCTAAATCACTTTCTTGAGCTGCGCGTAACGCATAGCGCGCAGCATCTGCCGCAGCATAATTCATAGTTTGGTAGAGAAAAAATGGCATAGCGTAGCTAATAATTGCCCAAAACATACCAAACAGTAGTGCGAAAACAAATGAAAACTCTATTGCTGCAGCGCCCTGCTGTCGCTTAAAGCCTCTTCCTTTATGCCAATAGCCAGACACTAAGTTCTCCCGTTCGCATTTATATAACTAGCTGGCCGGTGCCGCACTCAACAGACAGCACTTTCACATCGGAAACACCAAGCTCAAGCCCTAATACATCACCTAATAAAAGCTCTAGCAATTTACCGACACCATTCAGCACGGGGGTTAATATATCTAATAGTGGCTTAAGTATTACACAAAGGACCCCTTTACAAGTGTTTGCCTTAATTTTCCCATCACTATCTAGCTCTATTCCAGAGCCTTCAGGAAGTACTACACCACCAGGCTTTGTTGTTAAAATCGCGGCTAAGTTTGACTCTATGCACGAGTTATATTCTTTTACGCTATTAGAGTCTGACCCAATCCAAAAATTACAGTTACTTAAAGAGTATCCATTGACTTTAGGGAAGCCGCCAAAGTAAAACTCCGCATCACCACTACTCGTTCCCTTAAACATTTCCCATGATGTACCAGATGTCTCGCACCTTCCAAGACCCAAAAAGCAACCACGATCAACCGTAGTATTCCAAACATCTAAAGGTAAGCTTCCATTATCACCACCACCATTTTGTACGGCCGTAATCACTTCATCAATGTCGTATTTACCTTTATTATTCTTCAAGCTCTCAGTTAGATAAGTCTTTGCAACCGCTGCAGCCACTTTATCTGGCGATTGTGATGGCGGCCTTAATAATCCTGTTTCAATCAAACTCAAAAGCTCGTTAACAATATTTTGAACTGTCGTCCCTAAGGCCAGATCATTTCTATTGGTTGATACCGCCTCTCCGACACGAATATCTAGAATAGTTTCATTCTTCGCTAAAGCATCAACTACCAAACCACCACTTGGAGTAGAAAGAACAGGTAAATGTAAAAGCTTAACAAGTAAAGTGCTTTTCAGTTGCCCACAAATATTTCTTGTTGTCCATGGCTGCAATGTGCCTGCCTCTCCAATGCACATCTGCAATACATCTGACTCTACTTTTATATCTGCTGTTCTTTCTTTACAATCGACATCTTGTATCGTTCCGAATGAATTAACTAAATCAATAAAAATAGGTAAATGCACTCGAACACCAAGCACAGTATCTAGTAAAAAACGTATTACTGGGCTTAATGGCCCAAGCAGGTTATTAGTATCTATGTCTATATATAATCTAACTTGCGCATTATAAGCTGTTGTACCAATCGGGCCCACACCAATTGAAGGCGGCTCTACAATACCTAATTTAACCGTAACACCAACTAAATTAAGGCCAGGAGTTTGCTCTGAGCCCAGCTGAAGACCATGTGATCCGGTACCAATTGCTAATGCTGTTGTTAGTAAATCACCTAAGCCTATACCAACATCTAAAGCTGCCCCTGCCACTCCGTCAGTAGCGAGTGTTAGTAACCCCCCCTTGCCATCTTCGTCAGGAAAAATACGAATTGGGATCTCTTTTAGGTTTGCCTTGATAAGATCCTGCTCAAGAAGGCCAAGCTTTAGCTTAACTGCGCTATCTGTAACCACATCAGCAGATACTTCAAGCAATCTACCCAAAGTTACAGCAGGAATTGCGGCCAAACCTTTCGCATCTAAAAGTGATAAATCATCTATACCCACGCCCAACCCCAAAGCTTTAAGTAGACCGGCAGGAGTAATTGTTGCGGTAGCCAGTCCAGCACTATCTAAAACTTTAAGGTTTTCTACATTTAAGCCCACAGCCTTAAGAATCTTGCCCAATGGGGCTTTACCATCTAGTTGTAAAAGTCGAGAGCCGATTTGAAACGCGGCAACGGGCTCAGATTCAGTAGCAACAGCCCTAGCAATTAACGTCACCGTTTTATTGAGCAAAAAACCACCCGCGAAAAAACTAGCTGGCACGGTGCGCATTACCACCACCTCAACCGCTACTTGAGAACTGGCCGACCCGCTAGTTGAAAACTTTCGAACGGATGTTTCACCTTCTTTATCCAAAGCAATATGGCCACAGCTGGCGCTAACTTCTCTAGCAACTCCGCCATTTTTAACCGCACTATTTTGCGCCTCTGTAGTGGCTTTAATACTGCCGCCCTGACCACACGAATGCTCAAATGCGGCATCCATAGCCGCTACGTCTGCAATGCGCTGCAGCTTGCGCTTATCCATATACAAGCGCCCGGTATCTATGACCAATGCCATGCAAACTAGGCCCAAAAACATAAAGCCGACCGTCATGATTAAGACCGCTCCACGCTGGCGCTGAGTGAGCGCGCTGTTGCTAACAAGGGCTGGCTTAGGCATTGGCTTTATTTCCCTGGTTTAAAGTTATCGCCGTAATAGCTTTCTTTAATTGGAAATTCGTAGGTTTTCATGAGTCGTTCGGCAGCTTTATCGCGCTGGATGCCTTTCGCGGCCTGTATATTTTCAGAGGCCATGGTGCCTTTACTTTGCGCATTCAGCCATGCGTCAGTTTGCTGGCCCGGAGCGATGATTGGGTCGCTGCTTGAGGCTTCATCGGCTACGGCAAAAGAGCCCACGCTTGCGGCCAGAGCAAATGCCAGTATGTGAATGTGTTTCATTGGGTCACCTCATCAAGACGAACTATCATTAGCCTTACGCCTTATGACAATGGATTAATAGGACAATTTTGTTGCTGGCCAGTAACAGATGATGTTGCCGCTTGGCGCTGACGCATCATTTCTCGGCAGCTTTTTAGTAAGTCTAAACGCTCATTTTCAGTTGGCGCTAAACGCTCCCGCCAAAACCACCAATTGGCACGATCACCTTTTAACAACGATAGCACCATTAGGTTGTAGCCAGGCTTACGGTCTGCAGGCGCGAGCTCGAAGGCTGTGCGAAGCTCAAACTCAGCTTGCTGATCATTGCTAGTGAGCATGGCAACAAAGCCTAAGTCATTGCGAAAATCAGCATTGTTGGGGCGCGCTTTGGCAGCCTGTTGCAGGTAGCGATGCGCCAAGGCAAGTTCACCAGCATCGGCGGCGATGAGTCCTAGGCCGTGATCGGCATCGGCTGAAACACAGCGGTCGCGCATGGCTAAGTACCATTGCCGTGCCTCAGGTAACTTTAAGCGACGAAGAATTTCGGCACGCAAAACTGCTACTGACGGCACTGAAGAAGACAAGCTTTGCACTTCAGCTAATGCCGCGTAATAACTGCCCTCGCGCACGCGCTCAGACACGATGTTTCGCGTGAGCTCATCGGCAGGGCTTAAAGTCGCACTACAATCAATTCGAGGGATGCTGGCGTCTGATGTCGTCGACGCAGCTGGACGTGAAGCACTTTGCTTGGGCGAAGTTTGAGCTGGTGTTGAGCTACTAATGTCGCGCACTGCCGTGGGCGCTTGGCAAGCAGAGAGCATCAGCACGCAGCCAAGTAACATAAAAGCGCGCATCAAAAATCTCCCATGGCGTCGCCAATAGAAATAAAGCCTGGACCAGCTAGCAGAATGATTAACGCTGGAAAGAAAAACACGACCATGACTACCGTCATTTTCGCGGTTAGCTTGCTTACTTTTTCTTGCAAGTCGGTGAGACGACGGCTTTCCATGACTTCAATCAATTTTGTGAGTGAGGCACGAGCACTGCCACCCTGCTTAATCATTTGCCGCACGATGACCATAACATCGGTGTAGCCAATATGATCTAGGGCTTCTGCCGAACTTCCCAGCTCACTTTCTAAATCCAAGCCCTGCTCTGCACGGCGCAAAATCGGCGTTAGCTCAAACACCATTTCAGGCAAAATGGCACTCGACTCTTTCGCCATAACCCGCAGTGCTTGCTCTACAGCAAGGCCTGCATCGAATAAAATCCGTAGCATTTGAATAAATAGCGACAGCTCATCATCGATTAGCTTTAAGCGCGCCTCAGCTTTTGAGTTAATAACTCGCTTAGGAGCAAGTACGCTCAAAATAACAATCGAAACGCCAACCAGCATTGAGTTTTGCGAATAGCCATGAATCAGTACCCACAAGCCAGTCAAGGCAATAGCCACGAGCGGCAAAACCACCTGCACACCGTAGAGCAGCGCGCGCTGAGTCGCCGAACGATAGCCAGCGCGGTGCATCGCTAAAGCTAATTCGCTGTCTTTATTGATGTGCTTGCGAATTCGCTCTTGATCGTCAAATAGCTCAGAGAAGCGCAGGCTTAATAGGCGTGCGTCTTCTTTTGCGTTACCTCGTGTTGTTAGCCGACGCTCCACCAAACGCCGCTCTGCCGCTATGCGCATGGCAAGCCAAATCGCCACAGCTGCCGCCGCAACAATCAGTAAGAATATGACGCCGCCGTAGTAAGCATTCATTGCTAAACGCTCCTCAGCATTTTCCAAAGGACTAACATACCTGCAACCTGCATGCCGCCTGCGCCCATCAACACCAGCTTACCGGTAGGATCATCGATCATTTGGTAGATGTAATCTGGATTACTCACCAACATAAAAGCGCCAATTAACATTGGAAGCGCCGATAGCACAACAGCACTGGCGCGAGTCTCACCAGTAAATGCACGCAACTGCCGTTGCAGCTGCTCGCGCTGTTGAATCAGGGTGATGACGTTATTTAATAGGTCAATCAAGCTACCACCAAAGCGTGAGTTCACACTCACACCTAAGGCCAGCACTTGTAGCTCTTTTAAAGCATAAGTATCTGCTAAGTCGGTAAAAGCCTCGGGAATAGACATACCCAAATTTATATTGCGCTGCAGTTTAAGCATCACTGTTTTAAGTGGCTCGTCGGCCTCTTTGGTAGCAATGATGAAGCTATCGGCAAGTGTCTTGCCCGTGCGCATCATACGTACTACTTGGTCGAGCAAGCGCGGTAGTTGCGAAACGATTTGGCTCATGCGTCGATGATAAATTGTGCTTATTGCAGCCCAAATAAAGAGCAATAAGGTCACTGCCAGCAATGCAGACGCTAAAATGCCAAATTGTAGCGCCACCAATAGCAACAGCACGATTAGCCCTAGGCCAATCATGCGCTTATGCGTTGCCTGTAAACTTATGCCCGCACGCTCAAGCTGAATTGTTAACCAGTCTTTGCCAGTGAGTTCCAAAGTCTTCACGCCAGCTACTGCTAAACGCTTCGATACCGCCTCGTCTTGCGCTTGCTTTTGCCCAAGCCATATCAAATACAAGGCACCAAGGCACATGAATAAGCCAGCGGCGACATAGGCAAAAATAATCATTAGCGCAAAGCCTCTGCTTGGCGCATCAGCTCGATAACACGCGGTTTTGCTGGCCCACTGCTCGCGCGATGGTGCTCACCGGTTACACGGTCTAGCTTAAACAGTGGATTGGTCGCATATTGATCATCACGAAGATCAACAACCTCGGTAATTTCTGACACGCAGCGACGGCCATTCGGTAAACGCGTTAGCTGCACGACAATATCGACCGCCGATACAACAATGGCTCGCAGTGTCGCTTCGGAGATTTTTTGCCCCGACAGACCAACTAAGGTTTCCATCCGCAGCAATGAGTCCGCCGCCGAGTTGGCGTGCAAAGTAGACATCGAACCTTCGTGACCGGTGTTCATGGCCTGCAACATATCCATGACCTCTGAGCCACGCACCTCACCAACAATGATGCGATCGGGGCGCATACGCAGCGCGTTACGAATCAGATCGCGAGCACTCACCTCACCAAAGCCTTCGGCATTTGGCGGACGTGTCTCAAGGCGCACCACGTGGTCATTGCTGAGCTGAAGCTCGGCTGTATCCTCAATGGTAACGATACGCTCGTGATGGCTAATAAAGCTCGACAGCACGTTAAGAAAAGTGGTTTTACCCGTACCAGTACCGCCGCTAACGAGAATATTGGCGCGCTGACCCACTGCCTTTTTAATAAACTGCAGCATTTCTTCGCTAACTGAGCGATAAGTCACTAAGTCATTTGCTTGCAACAGGTCGCGCCGAAATTTACGAATCGAAATGCTTGGGCCATCAAGCGCAATTGGCGGAATGATGGCGTTGACACGACTACCATCGGGCATACGCGCATCGACCATCGGGCTGGATTCATCGAGGCGTCGACCAATAGGCGCCAAAATACGCTGAATCACGCGAGCAACGTGGTTGTCATCGACAAAACAGAGCTTGCTGCGATGAATCACACCATCACGCTCGTAGAAAATTTTAGTCGCGCCATTAACC
>CAXIBK010000106.1:0-7247 GCA_964022225.1 uncultured Paraperlucidibaca sp. | reverse complement strand
ATACAGAAACGCACCGCCTCGCGGTCAGCTATTTAGCCTCGTTTCACGCACCTGGATCTAACCTAACGCCGAGAGTTATTGAGCTTATTCGCGGCTTATTACCCACGGGCCAATGCCGTATAGAAACCGTGGCAAATGAACTTGCCATACATACCCGAACACTGCAGCGGCGATTACTGCAAGAACAGCAAAGTTTTGACTCACTATTAGACAGTTATCGCCGCCAGCTAGCCACGCGTTATTTGGCCGAAAAAGGCCTGCGACTGTCGCAAATCGTTGGCATGCTCGGCTACACCGAGCAAAGCAGCTTCAATCGCGCATTTCGCCGATGGTTCGCTCAAACGCCAAGAGCTTACCGCCTGAATCTGTCGTCTAAAGACAATTAATTGTCGCTTTTTGCCAATAACTGGCTTTAGTAGGCTCATACAGTGACATAGTCAACTCGCTATGAGACTCATGCCATGCAAACAACAACAAAACCGCTGGATGTTCTAATCATTGGTGCCGGCCTGTCCGGTGTCGGCACCGCTTGCCACATTGCTCGTGAATTTCCCGATAAAACCATTGCCTTAATCGAGCGCCGCAAAACCTTGGGCGGCACCTGGGATTTATTTCGCTATCCCGGCATCCGCTCCGACTCCGACATGGCCAGTTTCGGCTACGGCTTCAAACCTTGGTTAGCGTCGAAAGTGCTCGCCGATGGCCCTGCGATCCGCGACTACGTCATTGAGACGGCAAAAGAATTCAAGCTCTATGAGAAAACCCATTTTGGGCTGCAGACTCAAACCGCCAATTGGTCATCGGAAGACAAGTTGTGGACGCTAGTCACGCGCCATGAAGACACTGGTGAGGAGCGGGTTTTCACTTGCCGCTATTTGATTAGCTGCACTGGCTATTTCAATCATGATCATGGTTATCGCCCAGAGTTCCCAGGCGAGGAAAATTTCAAAGGCCAAATCATTCATCCGCAGCAATGGCCTGAAGATCTCGACTACAGCAATAAGCGCGTCATTGTCATTGGTAGTGGCGCAACCGCGGTCACACTACTGCCTGCGATGGCTGAAAAAGTTAGCCACATCACCATGCTGCAACGCTCACCTTCATATGTTTTTGCGTTGCCTAATAAAGACAAAGTGTCTGATGTATTAGGCAAGTTCCTACCACGTAGCGTGGTATTTAAGCTGGCTCGCGGCCGCAATATCGCCATTCAGCGCGCGCTATTTTTATCCTGCCGTCGCTGGCCTAATGCCATGCGAAAATTCTTGCTCTCGCAAGTTGAAAAGCAAATTGGTCCAAATATCGACATGCGGCATTTCACTCCAAAATACATGCCATGGGATGAGCGACTCTGCGTTGTGCCAGACGGCGATTTGTTTACGGCATTACTCAGTGGCAAAGCCTCAATTGAAACCGATCACATCGATCACTTCACCGAAAAAGGCATTTTGCTGAAGTCCGGCAAAGAGCTTGAAGCCGACATCATTATTAGCGCAACCGGCCTTAGCTTGCAGATGCTCGGTGGTATGGCGATATCTGTCGATGGCGAAGCTAGGCCACTCAATGAACAGATGGTTTATAAGGGCCTATTGATCGAAAATATCCCAAATTTGGCCTGGGTTTTTGGCTACACCAATGCGCCATGGACGCTGAAGGCCGACCTTGCTGGGCGCTATTTATGCCGCTTGTTTAAGCACATGGGTGCAGAAGGTAAAACCGTCGCCATGCCCGTGAGCCCACCTGGTATCGCGCTCGATATCGGCATCGTAGACAGCCTGCAGTCAGGTTATGTGCAGCGTGCAAAGGACATCATGCCGCGTCAAGGCAAGCAGGCTCCATGGCAGGTCACGATGCATTACGGTAAAGATAAAGCCATGCTGCTGAAAGATGCTGTTGCTGATGAGGCTCTACGCATGCACTAAGGCGGTAGCAATAAAGTGATGGCGACATTGTTCAAGTGGAATTTAGCCGCTGAGATCTTGGCGTTGGCAGCTAAATCGGAACATAATTGCCGTCACTTTTTTTGCAAAGACGAGCTCAATTGATGGAAAAAATTATTGAAAAACTGATGTACTCATCGCGTTGGATTATGGCGCCAATTTATCTTGGCATGAGCTTAATCTTGCTCGCACTAGGCATTAAGTTTTTTCAGGAAATCTTCCACATTGTGCCCATTATTTTCAGCATGAGTGAAGTTGACCTGGTCTTAGTCGTTCTGTCGTTGATTGACATTGTCTTAGTCGGCGGTTTGATTGTCATGGTCATGTTTTCAGGCTATGAAAACTTTGTATCGCGCTTAGATGTTGATGAAAGTGATGAAAAGCTAGGTTGGTTAGGCAAGCTAGATGCTGGCTCACTGAAAAACAAAGTAGCGGCCTCCATCGTGGCCATTTCCTCGATTCATCTGCTGAAAATCTTCATGAATACCGAGAATATCGCTAACGACAAAATCCAATGGTATTTGCTTATTCACATCACTTTTGTGCTGTCGGCATTTGCTATGGGTTATCTCGATAAAATCACCAAAGGTAACGATAACTGATTTGCAGTGCCTTATTTATAGCACCTCATAGCCCCGACTTAGGCGCCTCGGCTGCTCAAACTCATGCACACAAAAGTCGATAAAAAGCCGCACGCTAGGTAGCAAGCCTCGCCGACTGGGAAATGCCAAGTGCAATATTCCAGGCCGTGGCAACCAACCCGGCATAACCTCGACTAAGCGACCAGCAGCGATAGCATCGCCGGCCATCACCAACGGTAAAGCCGCCACACCAACGCCCTGCAATGCTGCTTGGTAAAGTGTGCTCATGTCATTGGCAATGAGTTTGGGGTCATGAGCTACGGTGATTTTTTCACTCTCAGGCCCGAGCAGGTGCCATTCGGCGCGGCCTTGGCCATCGCCTAAATGCAAACTAGGCAGATGCGCAACATCCATAGGCTTTGAAAAAGCGATTTTGCCCCCACTCTCTCTATGGCTCGCCAATAGGCTCGGCGCGACCAACCAGCGCTGGCAACTCCACGCCAAGCTGCGCATCACCAAATCACTATCGCCTAATGGCGGAAAGCGCACACGTATCGCCAAATCCATGCCCTCGCGCTGCACATCAACCACGCGGTTAGTCACCTCGGCATGCACATTAACGCGCGGATAAGTCGCCATAAACGCCGCGATAAGCTCAGCAAACTCATTATTCATCAATGCCGGTGGGCAACTTAAGCGCAAAGTGCCACGCGGCTCAGCTTGTAGCATTGCGACTTGCTCATCGGCAGCATCCGCCTCCACCAACATAGCTTGGCAGTGCTGATAATAGGCCTGCCCAAGCTCAGTCAGTTGAAATAGGCGGCTGCCGCGATGCAATAGCTGCACCTGCAGTCGCGCCTCCAAGGCCGCCACTCGCCGGCTCAACGTTGCTTTCGGCACATCAATAACTCGACTTGCGGCAGCAAAACCTTTATGCCTCACCACTGCTGCAAAGTACTGCATATCGTTTAAATCACGCATTTATCGTTCCATATCTGCAACTCTATGTCTTTATACTGCATCTTGGCGCGCAATTGTTCCATCTATAATCTGTACAAATACAGAAAAAGAGGAGCAAGGTCATGAAACAAATCAAAGGTGTTTATGCACCACCTCGTCAACATTGGGTCGGCGATGGCTTCCCCGTGCGCTCACTGTTTAGTTATGGCTTGCACGACAATGACATCAGCCCATTTCTGCTGCTAGACCACGCCGGCCCTACTGAATTTACACCCAGCGATAAGCCACGCGGCGTCGGCGTGCATCCGCATCGCGGCTTTGAGACCGTCACCATTGTCTATGATGGTGAGGTTTCGCATCGCGACTCGGCCGGGTTTTCCGACACTATTTATCCTGGCGATGTACAGTGGATGACCGCCGCCTCCGGTATTTTGCATGAGGAATTTCATAGCCCGCGCTTTAGCAAAACCGGCGGTATCATGGAAATGGCGCAGCTTTGGGTGAACTTGCCAGCAAAAGACAAAATGACGCCGCCTCGCTACCAAGGCATCGGTGCTAAAACGATTCCAACAGTGGCGTTAAATCACGGCACCTTACGGGTAATAGCTGGCGCTTACGCCGGCAAGACAGGCCCTGCACTCACCTATTCGCCGATCAATGTCTGGGATTTGTCCCTGCAGCCCGGTGGCGCGCAAGACTTTTCCGTCAGCGACGGCAACAGCTTAATCGTGGTCGTACTCAGGGGTGAGGTCATGGTTAATCGCGAGCAGTCTGTTAGCACTGATCACACCGTAGTGTTTGCGCACAAAGGCGGCGACTTTAGCCTTGAGGCCTTGAGCGATAGCAAAGTGCTCGTGCTCAGTGGCGAGCCGCTAAACGAGAACATCGAAGGGTATGGCCCATTTGTGATGAACACTCGCCAAGAAATTAATCAGGCGATTGATGATTTTAACCATGGCCGCTTTGGCCAACTGTAATTACTAACCCCATAAAGGAAGCAGACATGAAAGCAATAAAAGTACTCACTATTTCCGGCAGCCTACGTAAAGCCTCTTTCAATAGCATGGCTTTGCGCACAGCCGAAGCATTGGCACCAGAAGGCATGAGCTTCACGCATGCCGATCTGCACGGCCTGCCTCATTACGACCAAGACCTGCGCGACGTGGAAATCCCGGCTGCCGTGCAAACACTCGATGCGCAGGTGCGCGCCGCCGATGCCGTACTGATTGCCACTCCGGAATATAACTACTCCATTCCTGGCGTATTAAAAGATGCCATCGATTGGCTATCGCGCATGCCAGACCAGCCGCTCAATGGCAAACCAGTGGCTATCATGAGTGCCAGCATGGGCGTGATGGGCGGCGTGCGTGCGCAATACCATTTGCGCCAATCACTAATCTTCATCAATGCCCATGTGCTCAACCGCCCCGAAATCATGATCGGCAGTGCGCATGAGCGTTTCGACACCGATGGCAAACTCACCGACGCCATGACAGAGAAATTCATGCGCGAACAGCTAGTCGCTCTCGCAGAATGGACTAATAGATTGCGTGCCGACCACTAAGACATTGCGCTAAGGTAGAGGCTCTTTGCACAGAGCCTCTACTCATGTCCGCCAATAAACACACTAACGCTGCCGCGCCTTATGGCGTTGCTGAAGAAATCGCCAATGCCTTAAGCCACGGCCTCAGCATGGCAGCCGCCATTGTTGCCACTACGCTCTTACTGGTAAAAGGCATGCCCACGCTGAGCACTGACCAACTTACCGGTGTGGCCATCTACGGCGCTAGCCTCATCCTGCTATTTCTCAGCTCAACGCTGTATCACAGCATCACCCATGCACCGAGCAAGGCTGCACTTAAACGCCTCGATCATTGCGCGATTTATTTACTCATTGCCGGCACTTATACGCCGCTACTAACCATCACTCTGGCGCACAGCGCATACGCTCAAATCATGCTAGTAGTGATTTGGGCGCTAGCCTTTGCCGGCATTCTGTTCAAAATCTTCCTCATTCACCGCTTCAAAAAGCTCTCACTCATCACTTACTTGCTGATGGGCTGGATCTCACTGGTGTTGATTAATGAGCTCTGGGCGAGTTTGGCGCGACCAGGCTTTTGGCTGCTAATCGCTGGTGGTCTCTGCTTTACTGTGGGCGCTGGCTTTTATGCCGCTAAGCAGGTGCGCTATACGCATGCGATTTGGCACGTTTTTGTTGCTGCTGGCGCTGCTTGTCACTGCGTGTTAATCGGCCTGTATGTATTGCCATAAAACGACACATGAAACTAAAACGCGCTAGCCTGCAAAGAAGTTAGGCTCTTTCAATTTAGTTTGCTTCATTACTTGTTTTAGCAATACACGACACTCTGCCTTGGCTCGCGGGTCGTGCCATTCCTCTACATACAAGCCACGGCCAATGCATTCGACATAGGCCGTGCGCAGAGCCAAGTGCGAGCTGAGCTCTTTTGCACGCAAGGCTTTTGCCGTGCCATCAAGAAAATCTGCCGTTGCACGAGTAGCACGCAATCTATTCCAGACCAAGCGTGTGGTTAGTCGCGAGTTCGTTTTCTTGCACTCTTTGACTAACTCTATTACTGACTCAGTAGCCCAAATATCGGGGGCCGAAGCGGTTAGCGGCAGTAGCAATAAATCGCTAATGGCCATCGCTTCGCGTAAAAACTTAACACTGCGCGGCGGCAAGTCCATGACGATAACATCACACTGCTCATCGAGTTGCTCTGCTGCTGCCGGCACTTGCGCAGCGCTCTCGCAACCCAAAACAATAATATTAGGGTCGTTTCGCAAGGCTGCCCACTGCGAGCTGGTGCCTTGCGGTAAGTCTGCGTCAATGAGACCAACACGAAAATTTTGCGCCAGATAAGCCGCTAGATTAGTAGCCAATGTAGATTTGCCTACACCGCCCTTGAGTTGTGCAATAACGATTATTTTAGCCATGTGCTATCAATAGCATAGAGCCAAATCAGCTTGCTATCTTGCAAATATTACAAATGATCATTGCTCGACCAATCGCTACACAATGCATGGATTTGTTTCGTTACACTGCCACTCATCATCTCGGGAGTCGCTGTATGAATCATCTAAAATCTGTGTTTATTTCGCTCTATATGACCATGCTTGCAGCTGGCATTTTTTACTCGGCATTTCGCATTGCCATCGAAGGCCCAACAACCCCATGGATGGGCTTGGCCATTGCCTCTATCGTGCCTGGTGCATTTTTTATGCAATTGTTTTTAGCGCCAGTCGCGCGCACTAGCGAAAACTTACGTTGGATGCCATTGCTCGGACTTATTGCCGCTTGTATCCTCGTCACGCTTGCGCCAAATCAGCCTTGGGCGTTAATTACTGCTTTGCTCAATGGCGTCATCGGCCCAGTCATATACATCCGTTGGTACTCGCGCTTTGGTGGCCGAGATACCACCACGCTAGCTCTCGGAAACATGCTGCCAAGCTTTGATTTAATCGATAGCCAAGGTCAAAAAGTCAGCAGCACAGACTTAAGCACAGGAACCACGCTCTGGTTATTTTTCCGTGGCAACTGGTGCCCCTTATGTATGGCGCAAATCCAAGAGGTCGCCCATGACTATCAAGCCCTGGCCGCGCGCGGCGTGCGGGTTTGCTTAGTCAGCCCGCAGCCAGAAAGCAACACGCAGCAACTCGCCAAACAATTTAAAGTGCCCATGGAGTTTTACTCTGATGCCAATAATGCCGCCGCGCGCAAGCTTGGTATTTTAGCCGAAGGTGGCCTACC
>CAXIBK010000105.1:0-7267 GCA_964022225.1 uncultured Paraperlucidibaca sp. | reverse complement strand
TACGCCATAGATGCTGACCCGCGCTTTACCGAGGCTGAGCGCATTAGCCAAGCCTTTTCGCAGCAGCTGCTCGCCACGGTCAAAGATGCAATGGCTGCCAGTGGCACTGAAAATGCCATCGCCGTATGCCAAGTTGCCGCGCCAAATATTGCCAGCCAATACAGTCAAGCGCCGTGGCAGATCGCTAGAACCAGCAGCAAATTACGCAACACCAACAACGCACCCGATGCGTGGGAGCAATCGGTGCTTGCTGCATTTGCTCGCGAAATCGCTGCCAACCCTGATAAAAAACCCACGCCACGCACGCACATTAGCGATAGCGAGTATCGTTATATGGCTCCAATTATGGTGGCCGCACCCTGCCTCGCCTGCCATGGCAGCGCGCTCAGTACCAATACACAAAAGGCCTTAAATCAACGCTATCCTGATGATCAAGCAACGGGCTATCAGCTTGGCGAATTGCGCGGTGCGATAACCTTGCGCCAACGCAGTAGCTTTACCAACCAGCATTGAATATCAAAATAGGAAGGCAATAATGGATGCTGAATTTTGGCATGAGCGCTGGCGTAAACAGGAAATTGGTTTTCATCGCGAGCAAGTACACCCACAGCTCGCTGCGCACTTTCATCAGCTCAATGACACTGCCCGCCAGCGTGTATTTGTGCCACTTTGCGGAAAATCGGTGGATATGATTTGGCTATGCCAACAAGGTGCAGAAGTCGTTGGTAGTGAATTGTCGACACTGGCCATTGAAGCATTTGCGCAAGAAAACGCGTTGGAGTTGTCGCCGACTGAAGCCGGCGAGCACACACTCTACGCACAATCCGGCTTGAGCCTATGGAAAGGTGATTTTTTTACCCTCACGCCAGAGCAAATTCAGTGTCCTGGATTTTATGACCGCGCCGCATTGGTGGCCTTGCCGCCCAGCATGCGCGAGGCCTATGTTGCGCAGTTGGAGCGCGTCTTAGCGCCCAATGCCAGTGGCCTAATCATCAGCTTTGAATACGATAGCGCGGAGATGTCGGGGCCACCGTTCCCTATTTCTGCTGATGAGATTCAGAACTTGTTCGCCGCGAACTGGCATATCGAGCGCTTATCTTTTCAAGATATTTTGGCTGAGCACCCCGGCATGCAGGCGCGCGGTCTCACGTCATTGCAAGAGTCGGTGTGGCGACTAACTCGACGCTAGGTGCTTTTCAACTTGGCGGCACAAGGCGGTGATGACTGGCATCACAATACGGTGGTGTTCGCGTTTGCTTGCAGGTGCAGAGCCAATAGTGCTGCGCACGCTTCGGGCTAAAGCGCAATGGCCCCTCGCCCGTTCCATGACTGCCATCACACCACACGCCATTGGCCGACAGCCCGCAGCGACACCATGCGTAACGCTGGCTTGGCGACAGCGCAATAACATCTGGCCAAATACAAGCCACACGCGGACCTTTGGCGATGACTAACTCAGCCTTGGTGAGCTGCACGACAGCCGATTTTAATCGCGCCTCAAGTGCTTGCTGGCGACTAGTGCGCCAACGCTGCCATGGCCAAAGCATGGGCTAGCGCAACTGCTCAGCTAAAAAGGCCAAAGTGCGATCAAGTGCCGCTCGTGTCGGCTCGCCAACCTCATCGATTAAATGTGTGGTGAGCACACTATGGGCTGGTGTGCCGGCATTAGGGTTGGCATGACAGGCATCGATTTCGCGGCACTCAAACGCTGGCCCAAATTCATCACGCAAACGCTCAAAACGCTCGCCACGGCAGAGAAAATCTTGCTTAAAACGTAAGCCCAAAATACGCGCACCGTGGTTGTTAATCTTGTCATGCGCAGCAGCAATCTCATCTCGCGATGCATGCAAACCACTGCGCTGAGCCTTAGTCGCACCCACGGGCAAAGAAGGCTGCGACAACACTGGCGCAATCACCGGCGCATCGAGCATCATGGCCAAGCCAAAGTTTCCAGTTAGGCACATACCAACCACGCCAACACCAGGGCCACCACACTGCTCATGGGCATGACGCGCTAAAGCACGTAACCAGTCCACAACTGGGCTAGATTTATTCGCAGAGAGCACACGAAACTCGCGGCTGATGCAAATTTTTGCTAACGACTCAGCAGCATAGGGATAGGTCAGTGGCTTCATCGGTTCGCCAAATAGCTGCGGCATAAACACGCTAAACCCTGCGTCGGCGACACGCTCAGCGAAAGTCGCTACTTGCGGCGTGATACCCGGAATTTCACTTAGCACTACCACCGCAGGGCCTGAGCCGCGACAAAAAACCTCACGCGATACACCTTGAAAATGCAGACGCTCAGTGCGGAAGCCATCGATATGTGTGCTCATGATCAGCCACCGATTAAGGCGCTAACGCCGCCATCGACCGGCAAAATCTGGCCCGTAATATGGCGCCCAGCGGCACTGGCAAACAACAACGTGGCACCCTTCAAATCATCATCGCCACCAACGCGCTGTAGCGGCGTGGTTTTCGCGATGCTATCGACGCCAACTGTGTCCATTAGCACTTGCGACATCTTGCTCGGGAAAAATCCTGGCGCGATAGCGTTCACTGTAATGCCGTGATGGCCCCACTCGCAGGCCAGTGCGCGCGTGAAGTTAACCACAGCTCCTTTGCTAGTGTTATAGGCAATAGTTTGCATCCATGCCGGATTACCACCGAGACCGGCAATCGATGCCAAGTTAATAATGCGGCCACGTTTGCGCGGAATCATCGAGGCATTGGCCACAGCCTGCGCGAGTAAAAAGTAGCCACGCACATTGAGGTTCATGACTTTATCCCACGCCTCTAATGGGTGCGTTTCCGCTGGCGCACCCCAGCTCGCGCCGGCGTTATTGACCAAAATATCAACGCCACCCATCAAGCGCTGTGCTTCAGCAGCTAAGTGCGCAATATGCTCAGGGTTACTCGCGTCGGCAGTGACCGTGTGCACGCTGATGCCAAGTGCACTCAGATGCGCTTTAGCATTGGCAAGTTCATCGGCTTTACGCGCCGTAATCAGTACAGTCGCACCCGCCTCGCCCAAAGCTTCAGCCATTTGTAGGCCAAGGCCACGTGATCCGCCAGTAACTAAAGCCGTTTGGCCGCTCAAAGAAAACAGTTCAGCTGGTTTCACTGCACACCTCGCATGGGTTTTAGGTTTGGGCTATCTTACGCACAACAGGGAAGCGCGCGCCATGCCCACAGGAATCGCTATGAATTGGTTGACTAAACTATTGGCTCCACCGCTAGCATTTGCTGCTGTAGCGGCACTCTTTATGGCCGCACAAACACCTCATCCAGCAGAAAAAGTTACTGTTGAAGCAGATGCAGAGACTGAAGTTGTTGCGCAAAATCCTGCGATAAAAGTCGAGCCCGCAACGGCGCCCAGTAAAGGTTTAATCAGCGATTGGCGCCCCGATGTCGATCAGGCGATAGACCAGCTTGAAACTTGGCTGAGTGAAGAACATCCTCAGCAAGAGCTCAACTACGGCATGGCAAACTTAGCTGCACTGTATGACACCAAGCTATATCTAGTATTTATCGACTACTTGGCGAGCCTTGAGCCTTCGCTTAGTCAGCAGGCGCTGCAAGAGCAACAAGCTTGGTTGCAATTACGATCGGAGCGCACAGCAACTGCCCGTTTAACCAATAGTGAGGGCTCATTAGCTAGCTATAATGCTAGCGAAACCTATATTTCCATAACCCATGAGCGCATTGATACATTAACTGCGCAGATGCAAAAGTCAGCACAGTAAATGGTGTGGTCGGTCTATATTCTGCAATGTGCGGGTGACCGTTTATATACTGGCATTAGCACCAATGTGGCACGAAGATTTAAACAGCACGCACAAAAATCTGGCGCTAAATTCACACAAGCTCACCCACCCATAGCCATACTTGGTGAACGTGAATGCGCATCACGTAGCGATGCACTAAAATTGGAATATCAAATTAAGCAACTTACACCTGAGGCCAAACGCGCTTTAGCGCTTAGCTGGCCGCCAATTCATTTGGCAGAATCTGAAGCAGATAACCAACGCAAGCATGAACCGCTTGCTCCATGATGGCCTCGCTGATTTCTCCATCTCGATAGTAGCCAAACTTCATAATTGCAAACGCGATTTCGACCAACATAGTGGCACTATCAGGCTCGTCGGGAATATAGATAGCAGGCTTTAGGGTTTTGAAAATTGCACGAATCTCCGCGCCAATATTTTCAATTGTCACTTCTTGCGCCAGATAGGACTCGCGACTCGTTGGCCCACCTAAAATTAAAATGCCTGCAACTGGATTTTGGTTGTAATACACCGATGTAGCACGAATCAAAACAGGCGCTGCGTCTCGCCAATGCATACCAGCAAAGCTAGGTGCCGCACTCTGCACAAGCTCTAAAACTTGGTATAAATGCTGCTCCGCAATTGCATTAAATAGCTGATATTTATTGGCAAAAAACTGATACAAGCTCGCGCGAGGCACACCGGAAGCCTCTGCAACGTCAGGAATTGAGACCTCTTCTGGCCCTCGCTCAATTAACAGAACTTCAGCAGCAGCAATGGCCCTTGCCACACGCTCTTGCGTGCGCAACTGCGCAGGTCGACGGTGCCGCGGAACGTTAACTTCCATGCTTTTCTCCAGCGAAACTCAATGGCGGTCTAGCGCAGGAGTGCCAGCTCCAGTGCGCACAAAGGCTAACAAACCGCCCGCCATGGCCAAGTTTTTCATCAATAAAATTTGGTTTGCCTGTTCGCCATCGCCATGAAAAAACAGGCCTGAAATGACACAAAATCCTGCCAAAGCGGCAGCGGTCAGGCGGGTTTGCCAGCCAAATAGTAGTGCTAAACCACCGCCTAGCTCTAAAGCAATAACTGCTGGCAAAAAGCTCGGATTAACACCCATAGCTGCCATGTATGCTTCAGTGCCAGAAAAACCTTCAATCTTGCTATAACCAGCACTGATAAAGATAAATGCCATTAGCGCTCTAGCCATAACGGCTAAAACGCTATTGAACATGGGCTTTTCAATCAACTGAGCTACACGATCGGCGATAGTGTGTGACCACGAAAACATAGCTAACTCCAAATGCGACGCAGGCGCTAAGTTTAACGCTTAAAGCCGATACTGTGCGCAGAGATAACGTTAACCAAAAATCGCGGCGCCAAACGCACCGAAAACGCGAGAATTTTAGTTAATAGTCGATGAACTGAGACACCTCGTTTGGCCTTTAATGAGGCATAGGCATAATTTGCCAAACTGTCTAGTGATGCCAGCATAGGCCAACGGAAAGCAGCCGAGCCAACTGCATTGGCTGCGGTAGCAAAGCCTGTATCGGTTGGGCCAGGGCACAACGTAGTGACCTGCACATTATGGCCTTTCAGTTCATAGTTCAGTGCATCGGAGAAGCTTAAAACATACGCTTTTGAAGCGTAATAGACAGCCGCACCGGGGCCAGGCATAAAGCCAGCAATAGAGGCCACGTTAAGAATTTGGCCGCCGCCCTGCGCCACCATACGACGCCCCATGGCATGTGCTAGGGAGGTCAGCGCCGCGACATTTAGCTGCACCATTTGATTTAGACGCTTCATATCAGCGTCAATAAACGTGCCAAATTCACCGAAGCCGGCATTATTAATCAGCATATCAACACGCTGATCGCCAAGTTTTTGCATGAGTTCGTCCGCCGCACCTTCATAGCCAAGATCTTGGCCAATCACTCCGGCTTTGATGCCATGACGACCACTTAACTCGGTAGCAATGGCCTGCAGCTTATCGACGCTACGAGCAACCAAAATTAAATCTGTGCCATCAGTCGCCAAACGGCGTGCTAGTTCTAAGCCGATGCCGTTGGATGCGCCGGTAATTAATGCTGTTGCCATTTTCACTCTCCTGAATGGATGTAAGGCTATGCCTAGAAGTTAACCTAATTTTATTTTACTAATGCCAACTAACCGCTAAAGCAACGAGAATAGCGACTAAACGCATTGACACCACTAAACTGGTACAATTGTACCTATAAGTACGCACGATATGATTACCACTTGTCGGATAGTTCAATCCTTTGACACCCATTCAGCTTGACGTTCTCTCGAACACTAAGAAGAAATCCAAAACAATGCTGGCTTTAATGGACAAACCTACGTACTATTTGCGCCGCCGCAGTAGCGGTTGCTCGTACCTGCCTCTTTTCGTGCTGTTTCGGGGTCACTTCCCTGGCTCGCAGCCGTCCCGGTCTGGTTGGTAACGACATATAGCCAGCCTCCGCCGATTCTCGCCGGACCGCTGCCGTCCACATATACCGCGGGCTACCCGCGAGGAAAATGAAGTGTCCCTAACTTTTGCTGCTTTAAAGCTGCATGATGCGCTATTGGCCGCGCTGAATGAAGCCGGTTATACCGAACCCACTCCTGTGCAGGCACAGGCTATTCCCATCGCCCTCGAAGGCAAAGATCTGATGGCCTCTGCCCAAACCGGCACAGGCAAGACTGCGGCATTTATTCTGCCCGCTCTGCATCGCATTACCAAAACACCAGGCGGCCCAGGCAAAGGCCCACGTATTTTGGTGCTAACACCAACACGTGAGTTGGCGCGTCAAGTCGAAAGTGCTGCGCGCATCTACGGTGCTCGTCTACGTGTTCGTACGGCCAGCATCCTGGGTGGTATGAATTACCAACAACAAGCGCGCCAATTACAGCGCCCTGTTGATGTCATGGTTGCAACACCAGGTCGTCTACTCGACCTGATGAATCGCGGCACCATCACGCTTGATCGCGTCGAAGTGTTAGTGCTCGATGAAGCCGATCGCATGCTCGACCTTGGCTTTATTGATGATGTCGAACTAATCGCTGAACAAGCGCCCGCTGAGCGTCAAACATTGCTATTTTCCGCCACACTGGAAAATCGCATTGCCACATTGGCCGAACGCGTGATGAATAACCCCGAGCGCCTGCAAATCAGCGCACAAACCGCCAAACATGAAAACATTGAGCAGTCGCTGTATTTCTGCGATGACATGGCGCACAAAAAAGCCATTCTGCTGAAGCTGCTAGCCGACCCAGCCGTGAACCAATCCGTTGTGTTTACTGCCACACGTCGTGATGCTGAAGAGCTGTCGATTGAACTGGCCAACTTTGGCATTCAAACCGCCGCACTGCATGGCGATATGAAACAGCCCGCGCGTAACCGCACACTGCGTGCACTAAAAGATGGTGGCGTTCGCTGCTTAGTGGCTACCGATGTGGCCGCTCGCGGTATCGACGTCGCTGGCATTACGCACGTGTTT
>CAXIBK010000104.1:0-7291 GCA_964022225.1 uncultured Paraperlucidibaca sp. | reverse complement strand
GGGCGTATAGTCGAGCGCATCAATCTCTCCACGGAGGAGATGCAAGACATCATGCGTGCGCTGATGCAGGGCGAGCTGACGGATGCGCAAGTTGCCGCATTGCTCGTGGCGCTGCGTATGAAGGGCGAGTCGATTGATGAGATTGAAGGGGCGGCACGTGTGATGCGTGAGCTTGCCACACCTGTAGTGCTAGCAGAGCATCCGCACATTGTTGATATTGTCGGTACTGGGGGGGATGGCGCAAACCTGTTTAATGTCTCCACCGCAGCGGCGATGGTGGTTGCCGCCGCAGGTGCGCGCGTGGCCAAACATGGTAATCGTGCCGTGTCATCGAAAAGTGGCAGTGCGGATTTACTGGAGGCAGCCGGTGTTCACCTTGCGCTTGATGCTGATCAGGTGGCTCGCTGCATCAATGAGGTCGGTGTCGGCTTTTTGTTTGCCGTGAATCATCACGGCGCCATGCGGCATGCTGTTGCTGCACGACAGGCGGTGGGCATTCGCACGCTCTTTAATTTGCTAGGCCCACTGACCAATCCGGCTTTTGTGCAACGCCAAGTCGTTGGCGTATTTAACCCTGCGCTATGTCGCCCGATGGCGGAAGTGCTGATGCGCTTAGGCAGTGTGCATGCCTTGGTGGTGTGTGCCAATGATGGCCTCGATGAGGTTTCGCTAGCGTCGCCAACGCGCGTGGCTGAGCTGAAAGAAGGTGAGGTGAAAGAGTATGTCATCACACCAGAGTCACTTGGTGTGCCTAGCCAAAGCTTGGTGGGTTTGGATGTGGCGGATTCGGCTGAATCATTGGCGCTCATTCAAAATGCCTTGGGTAAGCGCAGCACGCCTGAGGCAGTGAAAGCGGCGCAGCTCATCTCGCTAAATGCGGGTGCGGCGATTTATGTTGCCGGTATTTGTCAGACATGGGCGCAAGGCGTGGCTTTTGCCGATGATTTAATGTGCAGCGGTCAAGCATTGGAAAAACTCAATGATCTGCGCTCGTTCACTCGCGCACTGCGCCCGGAGGCCTCAGCGTGAGCACGATTCTCGATAAAATCATGGCACGTAAACGTGAAGAAGTTGCCATGCGCCGCAAGCGCTATTCGCTGGCCGATCAAGAAGACTTTGCCTGCGAAGCTAGCCCTGTGCGTGGCTTCACCGCCGCCGTGCAAGGCCGCATTGCGCAAGGTCAATCGGGCGTAATTGCCGAGATTAAAAAGGCTTCGCCATCGAAAGGTGTGATTCGCGAAAACTTTCAGCCCGATGCCATTGCCGCGTCCTATCAAGCCGGTGGTGCTGCCTGTTTGTCGGTACTCACCGACGTCGACTTTTTCCAAGGCAGCGATGACTATCTCAAGCGAGCGCGTGCGGCTTGCGATCTGCCGGTGATTCGCAAAGACTTTCTCTACGATCCGTATCAAGTGATTGAGGCGCGCGGCATTGGCGCCGATTGCGTACTGTTGATTGTGGCGGCGCTTTCCGATGCCCAGCTCAATGAGCTCTATGCCTGTGCTCGAGAGCACACCATGGACGTATTAATCGAAGTGCATGATCGCGCCGAATTGCTGCGCGCGCTGCCGATAGGTAGTCCTCTGGTGGGTATCAATAATCGCAACTTGCATAGCTTTGAGGTCTCGCTCAATAACACACTAGATCTGCTCGCTGAGATTCCAGCAGGACGCACCGTGATTACCGAGAGCGGCATTAGTACGCGTGACGATGTCGCCTTGATGCGTGAACATGGCGTGAATGGGTTTTTGGTCGGTGAGGCCTTTATGCGCGCGCCTGAACCAGGCGAGATGCTGGCTAATTTATTTAAATAAGGAGTGCCTCATGCAAGCACGAGTTCATTGGCAGGGTGAAGTCAGCTTCCGCGCCGAGTCAGGTACAGGTCATTCGGTTGTAATGGATGGTCCGCCGGACCACGGCGGCTTAGATCGTGGTCCACGCCCCATGGAGCTAATGCTCATGGGCATGGGCGGCTGCACCTCGTTTGATGTTATGACCATGCTGAAAAAGTCACGCCAGCAAGTCACTCATTGCGAGGCCGTACTCGATGCCGAACGCGCCGACGCCGTGCCAGCAGTTTTCACCAAAATTCATGTGCACTTCATCGTAGAAGGCATTGGCCTAAATGAGGCGCATGTGAAGCGCGCCGTTATGCTCTCTGCAGAAAAATACTGCTCGGCATCGATCATGCTGCAGGCCGGCGGCGTCGAAGTTACGCATAGCTATGAGGTGTTAGAAACACCCGGCTGAGTAATGATCGGAACTACACGTAATAAGTAGTTCCTGTCATCACTTTGGCCATGACTGACATGGCGTATTGCACTGGCGCTGGTAATTCAGCGGCGCCGGCATCGATAGCTATCTGCCGATGTTCAGCTTCATCGCTATGCATCTGTGCTAGCACTGCGCGGGTGCGACGATCGTTCATGGGTAGCTGATTGAGATGTCCCTGCAAGTGTTCGCAGACTTGCGCTTCCGTAGCCGCGACAAAGCCTAAACTCCATTTATCACCGGCTAAACCAGCCAGAGCGCCGACAGCAAACGATGCGCCATAAAACAGCGGATTTAATCGGCTGACAGGGGCACCCAGTTCATCTAATCGGTGTTGGCACCATGCCAAATGATCAATTTCCTCGGCAGCTGCTTGCTGCATATCACTACGCACGGTGGGCAGTTTTGCGGTAAGCGCTTGGCCTTGATAGAGCGCCTGCGCGCAGACTTCGCCGGTATGATTAACGCGCATAAAGCCAGCTACTTGGCGCCGTTCCTCATCAGATAAACCTGCTTCAGCATGGGCAATAGCCGGTGACGGACGCTGCGCCACGGCAGCATCGCGAGCCAGTGTGCGCAAGACTTGGTCTGCCTCGCAAATGAGCTTATCGACCCAGCTTAATTGACGTTGACTCATGATTTAACCTGGTGGCCAAGTGAGCTTGCGGCCAGCAAGCAAATGCAAATGGATGTGGTAGACACTCTGGCCGCCGTTGCCATTGCAGTTCATCACTACGCGGTAGCCATCGTCGGCCACGCCTAAGTCGGCGGCGAGCTTGCTGGCGGTAGTCATCAGTTCACCTAAAATGAGCGCGTCACTCGCCGGCACATCATTGAGTGTGGTGAAGTGCTGTTTAGGAATAACCAGTAAGTGCGTGGGCGCAGCTGGAAATAAGTCGTGGAAAGCCACCACGCGATCATCTTCATAAACAATGCGAGCGTTGACTTCTTTATTGGCGATTTTGCAAAAAATGCAGTCGGTCATGAGCTGACTCTAAGGTTTGAGGGTGAATAAAACATACAGCTATCTAGCCTAAGGGCTCTGCTGTATTTCAGCAATAAATGCTATTGTAGCTTGCCTTGCGTTGAGCTGTGGGTTCATTGCAAGGTGTGCATTATTTTGGTGCGCTATTGCTAGTTTTGCCTCATTTTGGGGCGAGTGCTGCAAGGCAGGCACTAGTGTAGCGCTCGGAAGGCCGCTAGGACTGAGCTTATAATGTTTTGCTCAGGCTGGCATGGATGTTGCTGAAACCCTAGTCAGACAACGCGCGCTATGCGCCTCGTTAGTCATTTTTTCGAATTGAACACCCGCTCTCTGGAGGAGCCATTATGTCGAACAAGGTGCTGAACCTGATCAAAGAAAACGAAGCCAGATGGGTAGACTTCCGCTTCACCGATACCAAGGGCAAAGAGCAGCATGTCTCTTACCCAGCCCATACCATAGACGAAGACACCTTTGTTGACGGCAAAATGTTTGATGGTTCCTCCATCGCTGGCTGGAAAGGCATCGAAGCCTCAGACATGATTTTGATGCCCGATGCAGAAACCGCTTTCATCGACCCGTTCTTTGAAGAGTCCACAGTCGTTGTGACTTGCGATGTTATCGAGCCAACCACTGGCCAGGGCTATGAGCGCGATCCACGCTCCATCGCTAAGCGCGCCGAAGCTTATTTGCAGTCGACCGGCATTGGCGACACCGCATTCTTTGGTCCAGAGCCAGAGTTTTTCATTTTTGATGACGTTAAATGGCAAATCGACTACTCCGGCTGCAGCGTGAAAATCAGCGCTGAAGAAGCTGCCTGGTCAACCAATGACGCCATCGAGGGTGGTAACTCGGGTCACCGTCCAAAAATCAAAGGCGGCTACTTCCCTGTGCCACCTGTGGATCCAGCACAAGATTTGCGTGCCGCTATGTGCACAGCTATTGAAGCCATGCTGGGTGAAGGCAAGGTGGAAGTGCAGCACCACGAAGTGGCGACTTGCCAGGCTGAAATTGGTGTGACTTTCAATACGCTGGTGCGTAAAGCAGATGAAGTGCAAGTGCTGAAATACGCTATCCACAACACGGCACACGCCTACGGTAAAACCGCTACGTTCATGCCTAAGCCCATCGTTGGTGACAACGGTTCCGGCATGCACGTGCACATGTCTATCTCCAAAGATGGTAAAAACCTGTTTGCGGGTGACCAATATGCTGGTCTGTCGGAAATGGCCTTGTTCTTCATTGGCGGCATCATCAAGCATGCCCGCGCATTGAACGCGATCACCAACCCGTCAACCAACAGCTACAAGCGTCTTGTGCCTCATTACGAAGCCCCCATCATGTTGGCTTATTCGGCACGCAACCGTTCTGCATCGATCCGTATTCCTTACGTGTCGAGCCCGAAAGGTAAGCGTATTGAGGCTCGCTTCCCAGATCCAGTAGCCAACCCCTACTTGGCGTTTGCCGCATTGTTGATGGCTGGCCTCGACGGCATCCAAAACAAGACGCATCCAGGCGAAGCAGCAGACAAAAATCTGTATGACTTGCCACCTGAAGAAGAGGCGACAATTCCAACTGTAGCTCACAGCTTAGAAATGGCGCTTGACGCTCTGAAAGCCGACCATGAGTTCCTGCTCAAAGGTGGCGTGTTCACGAAAGAGATGCTGGACGCCTACATTGAATTGAAAACTGAAGAGGCTCGCCGTGTTAGCACGACGACTCACCCAGTTGAGTTCGATATGTACTACAGCTGCTAATCGCCTAGCGATTTAAGTGGTGACAAAAAGGCCTGCCTCGTGCAGGCCTTTTTGCTATTGGGCATCGGCAAAATGCTATGGTGCATGGCATCATCCGTGCTGATTTGAGTGCGACACTATTAAGCAATACGACGAGAAGAGATGACGCATGGAGCTGCTGAAAAATGTGTTGGCGTGGTCACCATGGTTTGCGCAGCAATACGAGCTGTTGACATCGCCGCAGCGTGAAACCTTGTTGGTGTCGCTATCGCAGGCGAGGCATGCTGCTGATTGGCAGACGCTGGCACACGAGTTAGTGGCTGATTTGCCACGCGCCGATTCGCGCCCATTGCCTGAGCTGGCCCGAGGTGTTGATCCGCAATGGCAAGCGCGCTTGCGGCAATGGCGACGCATGGAGCAAATGCGTTTTATTGCGCGCGACATGACTCGATTGTCGAGCATGCCCGAGCTGACCGCTGAGTTGTCGTATTTTGCGGATGCTGCCATCGCGGTGGCTCTGGCTCAGGCGCACCAAGAAGTGGCGCTATTGCATGGCCAGCCGATCGGAGGCGAGAGCGGTAAGCCACAGTCCATGCTGGTTATTGGTATGGGAAAACTGGGGGGATATGAGCTTAATTTGTCCTCCGATATCGACCTAATTTTTAGCTATGAAGAGGAAGGTGAAACCGACGGTCGCCGCAGCATTAGCAACCAAGAGTTTTTTAGTAAAGTTGGGCAGCGTCTAATCGCCTTGCTTGATCCCATCACGGCTGATGGCTTTGTTTTTCGTGTCGATATGCGCTTGCGGCCGTGGGGTGACGGATCTGCGTTGGCCGCAGGTTTTGATGCGCTCGAGAGCTATTACGAACGCCATGGCCGAGAATGGGAGCGTTACGCGTTCATCAAGGCACGGATAAGCGCGGGGGATATGGCTGCTGGCGGGCGATTAATGAAGTCGCTCAAACCGTTCGTGTATCGACGCTACATCGATTTTGGTGTGTTTGAGTCGCTGCGTGAAATGAAAACTATGATTGCGCGTGAGGTGCGTCGCCTCGATCGCGAAGACAATATTAAGCTCGGTAGCGGTGGTATTCGCGAGATCGAATTTATCGCGCAAGCATTTCAGCTGATTCGCGGTGGTGTTGATACGCCGCTGCAAACGAGAGAAGTGTTGACAGTGTTGCCCCTGTTGGCAGAGCGTAAGCTTTTGCCAGGCTTGGCGGTAGAGGAGCTAACTGCAGCGTATTATTTTTTGCGTGACTGTGAGCACCGTATACAGGCTTTGCATGATCAGCAAACGCAAACATTGCCAAGCGACTCTGCCGATCGTCAGCGCTTGTCAGAGGCCATGGGGTATGCGGACTGGTCAACATTTAGCGCGGCATTGATTGATCATCGTGCCGTGGTGAGCCGTTATTTTCAGGATGTGGTTGTTGCTAGCGAGGCTGAGCCTGCAGAAGATGTAGAGCTTGAGGCCTGGCCAGAGGCCGTGCAAGCGCTGATAGATTCGCGCGCTAGCCAGCAATTAGGCGGCACCAGTCGTGCGCGCCTCAAGCGACTACTGCCGTTACTTGTTGCGCAATGCCAAGCGCATGAGCGTCCTGAATTGGCGCTATCGCGGGTACTGCCATTGATTGAGGCAACGTTGCGACGTTCTGCCTACCTCATGCTCTTGATTGAAAATCCAGAGGCGCTGTCGCGACTAGTGGATCTTTGTGCCGCTAGCCCATGGATAGCTGAGGCGCTGGCACGACACCCTGTGCTGCTTGATGAGCTACTCAATGCCGCTACGCTGTTTGCGCCGCCGACAGCTGATGTCTTGGCAGCTGACTTGCGTTCACAACTCATGCGGATTCCTGAAGATGACCTTGAGCGGCAGATGGACGTGCTGCGCATTTTCCAAAAAGGCCATGTATTGCGCGTAGCGGCATCGGATCTGAAGGGCACATTGCCGCTCATGAAGATAAGCGATGCCCTAACGTGGATTGCAGAGGTTGTGCTGCAAGAAGTGCTGAATCTGTGTTGGCATCAATTGGTGGCTAAACATGGCCGGCCGCATCGTGTCGATGGCAGTGACTGTGAGCCGGGGTTCATCATTGTTGGTTACGGCAAACTCGGCGGCATTGAGCTTGGCTATGGCTCCGATTTGGATTTGGTGTTTATTCACGATGGCGATCCATCCGGTGAAACCAATGGCGCTAAGCCGTTAGACACCGCTAGTTTTTACGCGCGCCTAGGGCAAAAAATCATACACATGATGACCACGGCAATGGCCACAGGTCTGCTTTATGACGTGGACATG